>CAZOWD010000012.1:0-20185 GCA_964583225.1 uncultured Verrucomicrobiales bacterium
GAAAAGATTTTGATGATCGTAGAGCCGCTTACAAGGCTCTCAATACGAAGGCTGTTAAAATTGCCAAAGAAGCCAAGATTGCGGAAAAAGAAGAGGCTAAGCAAGAAGCTAAACAAGAGGATCGTAGAGACAACAGAGATAGAAAATGAAACCTATAAGCATCACAGAAATTGTTTCGGCTTCTGGCGGAACTCTCGTAGCGCCTTCTTCTGAAGGTGGCGCCGCTGTGGTGCGCAAGGTATCTACGGATACTCGAAATATTTCAGAAGGATCTTTATTTGTCGCTTTGCGCGGTGACCGTTTTGACGGGCATGATTACGCAATGGCTGCGGCAGAAAAGGGAGCCTCTTGCTTGATGCTGGACGCTTTACCCGAAGGCTGTGATTCATTACCTGTTCCTGTTGTTTTAGTGGAAGACACACTTCTCGGACTGCAGCGTCTGGCTCGTTGGTATCGTCAGCTATTGGATATTCAAGTGGTGGGGATTACAGGATCCAATGGTAAAACAAGCGTGAAAGACTTTACCCGATCTGTCCTTTCTCAGAAGTTTAAGGTGAATGCAACTCGGGGGAATTTTAATAATCATATAGGACTGCCTCTGAGCGTTTTAGAAACTGAAGGCGACGATGAAGTTTGCATTTTAGAAATGGGCATGAACCACGCGGGCGAAATCGCTCCGTTGTGTGAAATTGCTCAACCCAATATCGGAATTATCACGAACATTGGAACGGCTCACATTGAATTTTTAGGATCGCGCGATGCAATTGCTGAAGAAAAAAGCGCTTTAGGGCGTTCGTTGTCCGATCGAGGAGTTTTGATTGTGACGGCCGATTGTGACTACGCAGATTATTTGATCAAACATACTCAGGCACACGTGATTGTGGCAGGGAACGGGCGAGGAACTGTGCGGGCTGAAGCGTTGAAGATGACCGATTCAGGTTCTTCGTTTAACCTGTGCATTGACGGAGAAGATTCTGTTCCTGTGGAAATCTCGGTGAGCGGGCGGCACATGGTGAGCAATGCATTGCTTGCAGCTTCTGCTGGGCACGCCCTTGGCATGGATATTAAATTGATCGCACAGGGGTTGAACCAAGCTGTTTTAACAAGTGGTCGGTTGAGGCGTTATACCTGCGAGGGTGTGCACGTGATTGATGACACTTACAATGCCAATCCAGACTCAGTGGTGGCTGCTATCGATACGCTCTCTGAGTTGAATGCTTCAGATGGAGCACGCCGAGTGATTGCGTTAGGGGGGATGGCTGAGCTTGGCGAGCACGCTGAAAAAGAACATTTGCGGGTAGGGAAATTGGCGGCAGAGCGTGGGCTTCTGGTCGTGAGCGTGGGCGATGGAGCCCAGAAAATTCACGAGGGTGCTTGTGAGGTGACGGCAACGCCGAAATGGTTTGCTGATCACGAATCGGCCGCCAGATTTTTAAGTGCATTTTGTAGGGAAGGGGATCTTGTTCTCTTCAAAGGAAGCCGAACGGCAGGTATGGAGCGCGTGATGCAACAAGCGTTTCCTGAATCATAATTAACGAGAACCCTTAACCAAACGAAAAACAATGTTATACTGGATTTATGAATTTTGGCGTGATGCTCACGCGTCTGGAGCTGAATGGGCTCACTATTTGCGGGTGTTGAATATTTTTCAATACATCACAATTCGCGCAGGGCTCGCGACTTTGATTACGTTTAACCTATCGGTGTTTTTAGGCCCTTGGGTGATCCGTAAATTGATTTCTCTTAAGGCGGGTCAACCCATCCGAACTGCCGCAGAAGTGCACGAACTGAATGCGCTTCACGGTGGAAAAGCAGGAACTCCCACGATGGGAGGCTTGATGATTTTGGGAAGTGTTCTTTTTGCGGTTCTTTTATGTGGTCGTCCTTCGAACCCGTTTGTCGCTGTGACAATGAGCGTGATGTTAGCGTTGGGATTACTTGGCTTTTTAGATGATTACAAAAAGGTGAAGTATAAAAACTCCGATGGAGTGAGCGGAAAGGTGAAGTTGATTTGGCAGTTTGCTGTTGGAATTATCGCGGCCTCTTTTTTGTATTACAAAACGCAGGCGATGCCGTATTCGTTTATGGGAGAACCTCTTTCGATTAGCCAAATCACATTTCCTTTGTTTAAAGTGCCTCTTTTTGATCTCGGGGTGCTGTGTATTCCTTTTTTTGCGATTGTGATAGTGGGGTGTTCGAACGCGGTGAACCTTACAGACGGGTTGGATGGTTTGGCCACGGGATGCACGATTACCGTTGCGCTTTCGTATGCCGTGATCGCTTATTTGGCGGGACACGTTTACATGGCTACGGAGTATTTGTTTATTCCTTACAACAGTAACGTGGGTGAATTGGGGGTGTTCCTTATGGCGCTCGTAGGTGCTGGTTTCGGGTTTCTCTGGTATAACTGCCACCCAGCTAAAGTTTTTATGGGGGATACGGGGTCGCTCGCTATCGGTGGGTCGCTTGCGACTGCTGCGATTTGTGCAAAACAGGAATTGCTACTCGTGATCATCGGTTGGGTATTTGTGATGGAGGCCTTGTCCGTGATTATTCAAGTTACGAGTTTTAAATTAACCGGAAAACGAGTTTTTGCGATGTCTCCTATCCACCACCATTTCGAGCTGCGAGGCTGGCATGAAACTCAAGTGATTATTCGTTTCTGGATTATCTCCATTTTTTGCGGACTCGTTGGAATCGCCATTCTAAAAATTGTTTAATATGAACCTACAAAATCAAAAAGTTATCGTTTTAGGCGCAGGTCGGAGTGGCCGAGCTGCCGCTGCACTTGCGCTTCGTGAGGGTGCTGAAGTGACGGTGCATGATGCCGCTGAAACGATTACGGGGTTGCCCGAAGGTGTTGGTTTTGTTGCTGGCGCTTCGGAAGCTACAGGTGAGGCCAGCGCGTGTGATGTGTTGGTTATTTCTCCTGGCATCGATGGAGAGAGTGATTTTGCAAAAGCTTACGCAAAGAATGCAGGGGAAATGATTGGAGAAATCGAGCTGGCGGCTCGTTTTTACAACGGAAAGATTGTTGCCATCACGGGAACAAACGGAAAAACAACAACCACGGAATTGGTGCAACGGATGTTGGATTATTCCAAAATCTCTTGCGTGGCATGCGGAAACTACGGCGTTCCATTTGCTGAGGTCGTTTTGATGGAGACGCCTCCCGCATCGGTGGCTTTGGAGGTAAGTTCGTTTCAGTTGGAAACGATTGATACTTTTCACCCCAACGTTGTGATTTGGTTGAACTTTTCTGCCGATCACATGGATCGTTACCCAACGATTGAAGCTTACAAAGCGGCGAAACTTCGCATTTTTGAGAATTTAACCTCGGAGGACACCGTGGTTGTTCGCGCTGGGGAAGATTTGAGTGAGGCTGGTGAGATTCTCGCAGAATCATTTACTTTTTCTACGGAAGACGAGGCGGTATTCACTCTTAAAGATAATTGGATTTGTTTTGATCAGGTGAAATTGGTCGATCTTTCCGTAAGTCGTCTTCGCGGTTTACATAACGCTGAAAATGCAATGGCTGCGTATGCGGCGGTTCGCGCCCTAGGTGTGACAGCTACGGATGCTAACGATTCGCTTCGTGACTTTGCTCCGCCACTTCACCGTTGTGAATTAGTGCGCACGCTCGATGGCGTGGAGTATATCAATGACTCAAAAGCAACCAACCTTCACGCGCTTGATAGTGCGCTCCGTTCTCAGCAACGCCCGATCGTGCTCATTGCTGGCGGAAAACAAAAGGGGCTAGATTACAGCGAGATTTTACCTCGTTTAAAAGCGACGACGAAAGGCATTGTTCTTTTTGGAGAAATTGCTGACCAGTTAGAAACTACCTTTTCGCCTCTAAAATCTCAGATGCCTATTTCTCAAGTTGAAACTCTTGAGCAGGCCGTGCTTTCAGCCTGTGAGCTAGCGACATACGGAGATACGGTTCTCTTTTCGCCCGGGACATCATCATTTGATATGTTTAGCGGTTATGAAGAACGAGGAGACCGATTCCGCGAGATCGTGAACGCCTTAAAATAAAAATTTCTCCATTTAAAAAACAAGTTACCACACAACAATAAAACAATTCACCCAACCCAAACATTATGAAACAGCGCATCCAAACCAAAAGAAATGTCAAAGCTAGAAATGGCTTCCGTAAACTTCACGCATCAACCACCTCACGCAGACGTAGATTGCGCGCGACAACTGCGATGGCGAATCCTCATGTTGATCTTGAATCAGATGTTCCTAATGTGGGGGTGGGACGTGCTTTGATCGTTATCTTTGCTTTGCACGTTGTAGCCATTGCTGCGATTTATGCGCATAGCACATTTTTTGGAAGTGAAGAGGCGGGGGCTGAGTCTTCTGTCGCAGATAAAGTCGCAGCGGGACCAGCAACGGCAGATCCAGTGGCTCAGATGACACCTCCTGCTGCTGAGGGGCGCATTGACCGTTCTTCTGGACGTTATATTGTAGTGACGGGTGATTCGTATAGCCGCATTGCTACCATTTCAAATGTTGATGAAACGGCTCTCCGTGCGCTTAATAATAACCGTCCTTTGCGTGCTGGAATCGTTCTCGATCTACCTGCTGAGCTTTCATCGCATCCAGTAGCGGTGAACGAAGCTCCAGCGGTTCGGAAACCTGCTCGTGCCGTTGCGGTAACTCAGCATACTGCAAAAACGTTGGCAGCGCCTCGTGCGGTAGTGGTTGAGGAAGCGGTTCCGCCTCGTGCAGTGGTTGTAAAATCAGCATCTTCAGGGTTAAAAGATAGCGGTAAGCGTTACACTGTGAAGAGTGGGGATACCGTGTGGCGTATCGCTCACGATCACAAGGTATCAAGTAAGCAATTGCTTGAAATCAACGGGATCAAAGATGCTAGTAAGCTTCGTATTGGCCGAGAGTTGATTATCCCTTCACGATAGATTTCATTGTTTTATTGAATCGCATATACGCTTCGTTGTTATGGGTCAAAAGAGTGCCTTCGTCCTTTGTCTGAGTGTCGCATTTCTAGTTTCGTTGGGACTAGTGATGCTGACGAGCACCAGTGTTTGGGATAGCCGAATAGATGGGTATTCTTTGGTGATAAAACAGGCGGTATGGATTGGGTTGGGCACTCTTTGCGCTTTTGCTATTTCGCGAATCGATTATAAAATTTGGGCCCCGTATTGGGGGTGGATGTTGGTGGGGGTGTGTTTTTTATTGGTATTGTGTTATGTTCCAGGAATTGGTCAGGAAATCAAAGGTGAGTCCCGCTGGGTGAAATTTCCAGGTTTTCAATTCCAGCCATCGGAAATGGCTAAAATTGTAGTGATTCTTTCTTTGGCTGCTTGGTATGCCCATTACCAAACCGAAGCTAAAACTTTCTTTAAAGGGTTTGTGTTACCCTGTTTTTTGATCGTCATTCCTGTGGGGCTTATCTTTTTTGAAAAAGACATGGGAACTTCGATGGGGTTAGGATTGGCAGGTGTGATTGTGATGTTTGTGGCAGGTGTGCGGATGCCTTATTTGGGTGTTTCTGCTGCTGTGGCGTTGGCAGGAATGGCTGCTGTGGTGATTAAAAACCCAGAACGTATGGGACGAATCAACGCTTTGTTTGATTTGGAGTCAGATAAGTATCGTTTGAGTGATGGTTACCAGCAGTTGCATGGGCTTTATGCGTTTGCGAATGGTGGAATCAATGGCGCGGGATTAGGGAATGGGGTAGAGAAGTTAGGGTATCTTCCCGAAGCGCATACCGATTTTATTTTTCCAGCGATTGGTGAGGAGTTGGGGCTTTGGTTTACTTTGGGTAGTGTGCTTTGTTTTGTGTTAATTGTGATTTGTGGAATTGCCATTTCGCTCAACGCTAAAGATATTTTTGGACGCTTGCTGGCGATGGGATTAACCAGCGTTATCGTGATTCCCGCGATGTTAAATATTGGAGTTTGCACCGCAGTGTTACCCAATACGGGATTGCCTTTGCCATTTATTAGTTATGGAGGAACCAACTTGATCTTCACGCTCTTGGCGGTAGGTTTGCTTGTTTCTATTCATCGCCAGACTCGTTTTTTGACGCGTTCTGAAATGCCTTTGGTGAACAAGAAAAAGCAGAGCGTTAGGATTTAGGCGGGAAGTGTTTTTTGGGGAGGGATGCGTGACGTAGGTTTGTTTTTTAGATTTCAATAATGGAATTTTTTTTCCTTATTAAGGCTTGCATGATGTGGGTTGAGGCACTATTGCACGCCGCGCATCGGAGATGTGTTCCGCATACGGTGGATCGCTAATTCCGTGAATGTATTTCAATTAAAGTTAATATTATGTCAATGTTCTGTAACCAGTGCCAAGAGGCCTTAAACAACACAGCATGCACTTCGAGTGGTGTTTGTGGTAAGAAAAAATCTACAGCAGATCTCGAAGATTTGCTTACTTTTGTATCCAAGGGTATTTCCTGTATCTGCGATTCTGTCGGTGAAATTGATCCCGCTACGGGCCTTCGTATTTTCGAAGATTTGTTCACCTGCGTCACAAATGTGTCATTTGATGATGCTGATTTGATTGAGCGCATCGAAGATTCGTTAAAGTTGCGTGATGCTCTCAAGGAGAAGTATGGTATTTCTGGCGAGGGAATGCACGAGTCGGTGAACTGGACTCCAGAGAATGTGGATGCGCTTATCGCGAAGGCTGAGGAAGTAACCATCGGCGATAGCGAAAATGAAGATGTCGCATCGCTCCGTCAGTTGATCGTGTATGGATTGCGTGGTGTTGGCGCTTACGGTGAGCATGCAAAGGTGCTTGGCTATGAGCAAAATGACATTTACATGACCGTTGCGCAACTTCTCGCAGCAACCACAAAAGACCTCGAAGTTGAGGAGTTGGTTGGTCTTGTGATGAAGACGGGGGAGATTTCAGTGAAAGTGATGGCGCTTCTCGATCAAGCCAATACGGAAACTTACGGATCACCAGAGGTGACAGAAGTGAATATTGGAGTTTCGAATAAACCTGCAATTCTTATTTCAGGTCACGACCTCAAGGACATGGAAATGCTTCTTGAGCAAACCCAAGGAACTGGTGTGGACGTTTACACGCACGGCGAAATGTTGCCTGCTCATTATTATCCTAAGTTTAAAGGATACGATAACTTTATCGGAAACTATGGCGATGCTTGGTGGAATCAGAACAGCGATTTTGAAAACTTCAATGGGGTGATCCTGATGACCACGAACTGTATCGTGAAGCCTAAAGATTCTTACATGGATCGGATTTATACAACGGGAATGGTTCGTTTTCCTGGAGTTCCAAATATCGAAGCCGATGAAAATGGTCAGAAAGACTTTTCCGCTCTTATCGAGCAGGCCAAAACATGTGCGCCTCCAAAGGAAATTGAAACCGGAAAGATCGTGGGAGGATTTGCTCACCAGCAGGTGTTTGATTTGGCGGACAAAGTGGTCGATGCCGTAAAATCTGGCGCGATTAAGAAATTTATCGTGATGGCTGGTTGTGACGGTCGTCAGAAGATTCGCGGATATTACACGGAAGTTGCTAAGCAGCTTCCTAAAGATACCGTTATTCTCACTGCAGGTTGTGCCAAATACCGATACAATAAATTGGAGTTGGGGGATATCGATGGGATTCCACGCGTTTTAGACGCTGGGCAGTGTAACGATTCTTATTCGCTCGCACTCATCGCTCTCAAGCTCAAAGAGGTATTTGGTTTGGAAGATATTAACGAACTTCCCATTGCCTACGATATTGCTTGGTATGAGCAGAAGGCCGTGACGGTGCTTTTAGCGCTTCTTCACCTCGGAGTAAAAGGAATCCGCCTTGGACCAACTCTCCCCGCATTTTTGTCGCGGAATGTGGCTCAGGTGTTAGTCGATAACTTTGACATCAAAGGAATTGGAACACCTTCCGATGACGTGCGCGCTATGGTTCCTCATGCCTCAGCTACACGTAAGGGAAGTGAAGAGGCTCCTGCTGCAGGACTTGTTTCCTAAATTTTCTGAAGCTTCAGAGGTTTAAAATAAACCAACCTAATAAAACGTCGGTCTAGTTTTTCTGGATCGGCGTTTTATTTGTTGAATCCAGGATCTGGCGGATTGCCGGGTTTGTCGGCCGCTGTGGTTGCGAGTTCATCGCAGCGTTCGTTTTCGGGGTGCCCCGCATGACCTTTCACCCATTTCCAAGTGATGTCGTGTTTCCGAATGACTTCGTCCATTCGTTTCCAAAGATCCACGTTTTTGAGCGGTTTGCCTGGACCGCGAGTCCAATTTTTCTTTTTCCAACCGTAAAGCCATCCCTTACTCATGGCGTCGATGAGGTATTTTGAGTCGGAATAAACCGTGACCTTGCAGGGTTCGCTTAAAGCTTCCAAGCCTACGAGTGCTGCGAGGATTTCCATGCGATTGTTGGTCGTTTTAGAATATCCAGCGCTGATTTCTTTGATGTGCCCGTTGTAATTGAGAATGGTTCCGAACCCGCCCCGACCTGGGTTGCCTCGACATGCGCCATCGGTGTAAATCAGAATGTGCTTCATAGGTGAGGAGTGAATAAGTCAGGCAGCGGGGGGAGGCAAGCCTCATCGGTCATGTTTTTTTGCGAAATGTTCGATTTGTTTTGAAGTTCTTGATTTTCAAGGAATCTAAACTTTTGTGAGTAACTTCTCTCAAATCCTTATCAAATGGTTGGTTTTGAGTTATTTGAGGGGTGTGAATGAAGAAATACGCGAAAAAAGTGAAATGAGGCTTGCCAGATGGGCTTTCGTTTGTATATTCGCCGCCCCCCGAGGTAGCCTCAAGGGAGTTTTGCAGTATCGGATCGCTAAGAAAATGAGTGATTGAGAATGCAAAACAAGGGTTACCAACAGACGAAAAAAGCTGCGATCATGCAGTAAGACCTATCGGGTAGCTCCGGATAAGAAGCGGTTTTTAAAGAGACCTTAACGGATCTCTTACCAAATCTTGCCACTTGGGCGCTGCGCTTTTGGTTTTGCAGAATGAGATTTAGCTCACTTTTTTCAGCTGACTCAATACCCCTAAGATTTCTAGCTAACAACGTATCTCGTAACTATATAATTTAATCAAAAAATTATTTAACAATCCAACCAACACGCAGGAATATGCCGACTATTAACCAGCTCGTCCGCAAAGGACGCAAATCGCCAGTGACTCAATCGAAGTCACGCGCTCTTAACAACTGTCCACAGCGCCGAGGCGTCTGTCTTCAGGTCATGACACGTACCCCTAAGAAGCCTAACTCCGCGTTGCGGAAGGTTGCTAAGGTTCGTCTTACAAACGGCCAAGAAGTCATCGCTTACATCGGTGGTGAAGGTCATAACCTTCAAGAACACTCAATCGTCCTCGTTCGCGGTGGTCGAGTAAAGGACCTTCCAGGTGTTCGTTATCACATCGTTCGCGGTGCCCTCGATACCCTTGGTGTTGATAAGCGTCGCCAGTCTCGCTCCAAGTATGGAACGAAGCGTCCTAAGAAGTAATTTCTTCTCAATCAATACACCAAATTTTAACTAACTAATACTATGGCACGCCGTAAAAGAGTTTATAACCGTCCTGAAACACGCGATCCGCGTTATGATAGCCCCGTCGTAGGGAAGTTGATCAGCAAAGTCATGCGTGACGGAAAGCGTTCGCTTTCTGAGCGTATCGTTTATGCTGCAATCGACAAAGCTAACGAAGGAACTGACACCATCGACCCACTTGAGGTCGTTACTCGCGCACTTGAAAACGCAAAGCCACGCGTTGAAGTAAAAAGCCGTCGCGTTGGAGGAGCTACCTACCAGGTGCCTCTCGAAGTAGATCCTAAGCGTTCTGAGTCACTCGCAATGCGTTGGCTCGTAAACTTCGCTCGTAAGAAAAAGGGAACTCCTATGTTCCTCGCTCTTGCTAACGAAATCAAAGACGCAGCAAACAACCAAGGCAACGCCGTGCGCAAGCGCGACGACATGCACAAGATGGCTCAAGCCAACCGTGCGTTTGCTCACTTCCGTTGGTAGTCGGAACTTAAGACTCCAACATTTAAAGAATGGAAAACATCCAACACCTCGCTCGTTATGTCCACTAATCCTAATCATCCAAAACGCCCCTATCCATTGGAGCGCACGCGGAATATTGGGATTGCTGCGCATATTGATGCCGGTAAAACCACGCTTACCGAGCGTATTCTGTTTTACACGGGCATGATCCATCGGATCGGTGAGGTGCACGATGGCGCTACGGTCACTGACCATATGGAGCAGGAGCGCGAGCGTGGTATCACAATCACCTCTGCAGCTGTTACTTGTGAGTGGATCCAGAAGCCCAACGAGGGTGTTTTCAAACTCTTTGAAAAAGAGAAACAACGAATCAACATCATCGACACTCCCGGTCACGTAGACTTTACGGCCGAGGTTGAGCGTTCATTGCGCGTGCTCGATGGTGCGATTGTTGTTTTCTGTGGTGTTGCCGGAGTGCAGCCACAAACCGAAACCGTTTGGCGTCAAGCCGACAAATACAACGTGCCCCGCATCGTCTTTGTGAATAAGATGGATCGCACAGGCGCTGACTTTGAAAACGTCTTCAACGACGTGAAAAAGAAGTTTGGCGTGGAGGCTGTTCGTATTCTTATCCCAATCGGATCCGAAGAGGATCTTATTGGTCAAATTGATGTGGTGAACCTCAAGTCAGTTATCTACAAAGATGACGATACTATGGGATCCACGTTTGAGGTGAAAGACCTCGAAGGCGATTTGCTCGCCGAAGCTGAGTCCGCTCGTGAAGAGCTCGTTTCCGTCCTCTGTGACTGCGATGATGAACTTGGCGAAAAATTCCTCATGGATGAGGAAATTACAACTCAGGATGTAAAAGCCGCCCTTCGCCGCGCCACGATTGCTAACAAGGTGGTGCCTGTTGCTGGAGGATCTGCCTTTAAAAACAAAGGAGTCCAGTTTCTTGTAGATTCCGTTGTAGATTACCTTCCAAGCCCTCTCGATATTCCACCAGCAGTGGGTCAGAAGGCTGATGATGACTCCGTTGAAGTTTTTGCTGAAACGGATGATAACGCCCCATTCTGCTCGCTCGCCTTTAAACTGTGGGCTGACAAGTATGTGGGTAAACTTATTTTCTTCCGTGTTTACTCTGGCACCGTAGCCAAAGGGGACATGGTTTACAATCCTCGCACTCGTAAGAAAGAGCGCATTGGTCGTTTGATCAAAATGCACGCTGACAAACACGAAGATATCGAGGTTTGTTACTCGGGTGACATCGCAGCCATCGTTGGTCTGAAAAATGTTCAGACAGGTGACACGCTTTGCCACGAGAAATTCGACATTATGCTCGAACCTCCACTTTTCCCAGAACCTGTCATCGCTATGGCTGTAGAGCCAAAGACAGTGGTCGACCAAGAAAAGATGGGACTTGCGCTTGCTCGACTTTCAGAGGAAGACCCCACGTTTGTGGTGAAGACCGATGAAGAAACGGGGCAAACCATCATTGCGGGAATGGGCGAACTTCACCTCGAAGTGATCGTTGACCGCATGAAGCGCGAATTCAAAGTAGCTTGCGCTGTGGGTAAACCACAAATTGCCTACCGTGAAACCATCACCCAAAAAGCTGAAGGTGAAGGAATCCTCAAGAAGCAGTCTGGAGGTAAAGGCCAATACGGTCACGTTATCCTCAACGTCGCTCCTGGAGAAAAAGGAAAAGGCCTCAGCATCGACAACCAAGTGGTTGGTGGTGCTATCCCCAAAGAATTTATCAATGCCGTATTGGCAGGTATTCGCGAAGCAATGACCAATGGTGTTATTGCAGGTCACCCAATGGTGGACGTTCACGTGAATATCACCGATGGTTCCTATCACGAAGTGGACTCTAACGAGAACGCATTCAAGATGGCTGCCATTTTTGCCATGAAAGACGCATTTGCCAAAGCTGGCCCTGTGATGCTTGAGCCTATTATGGATGTAGAAGTTACTACGCCTGAAGAGTATCAAGGAGACATCATGGGCGACCTCAACCGTCGCCGTGGTCAGATTCAAGAGATCGAAAACAAACCTACGCACGCAGTGCTCAAGGCTAAGGTTCCTCTCGCTCAGATGTTCGGCTACTCCACAGCCGTCCGAACCCTTTCAAGTGGTCGCGCCGACTACACGATGAAACCCTCTAGTTTCGAAGAAGTCCCCCAAGCCGTGGTGGATGAACTCGCAAACCAATACGCTTATTAATAAGCAAAACCATAACCAAAGTTGATAAAACGACTACGAATCTCTTAGTTTAAAAGCTAATAAATCTCAAATTAATAACTAATATCCGCCATGTCACAGCAGAAAATCAGAATCCGCCTCCGTGCTTATGATCACCGCGCTATCGATAAATCCGCTAAGGAAATCGTCGAGACCGCTAAACGCACAGGAGCCAAAGTCGCCGGGCCAATCCCATTGCCCACTCGCATCGAAAAATTCAGCGTTAACCGTTCCGTTAACCAAGACAAAAAGTCTGCTGAGCAGTTCGAGATCCGCACACATAAGCGTATGCTCGATATCGTTGATCCTACCGCACGCACCGTGGACGAGCTCAAGAAGCTCAACCTTCCTGCAGGAGTGGACATTGCTATCCGCATCTGAGCCGTCACCGAGAGAATCTAAACCGATCCACTCGATCAATAATCATCAACTAACCATTTAATTTAATAAAATCATGGCACTAGGACTACTAGGAAAAAAAGTCGGAATGACTCGTATCTTTGATGCAGAGGCCGGCACATCCATCCCTGTCACCGTCATCGACGTAGCTGGCAACGAATTCCTTCAAGTTAAAACTCAAGAGACCGACGGATACTCCGCCGTTCAAGTGGGTTATGACGACCAAAAAGAATTCCGTCTCAACTTACCTCAGCGTGGACATTTCAAGAAACACGGCGCATCTGCTAAGAAGCTTGTAAAAGAGTTTCGTTTCAAGTGTGACGACTGTCTCCCAAATACTGAAGAAGCTCACCCAGGCGCAGAACTTTTCCAAGTTGGACAATGGGTTGACGTTCTCGGAACCACTAAAGGTAAAGGTTTCCAAGGTGTTGTTAAGCGTTACAACTTCGCTGGACAACCTGACTCACACGGTCACATGATGCACCGTCGCCCCGGAGGTGTTGGAGCAGGCACATGGCCTGGACGTATCTGGAAAAACAAGAAGATGCCAGGACGTCACGGTGTTTACAACCGCACTGTTCAAAATCTTAAAATCGTTCAGGTTCGCCCTGAGGATAACGTCGTTCTCGTTTCAGGTGCCGTTCCCGGCCCTAAAGGTGGCTACGTTGTCATTCGCCCAGCCGTTAAAAAGCCAGCACCTGCTGCTAAGTAGTCTTTGAACTACGAACTAATAACTAATATTTACTGAGAAAATGAAAACACTCTCTCTTCAAGACGCACAAGCTGCAAACATCCAAGTGATCGATGGTCACAAAGGTGATCAAGCTGTGCACGATCTCGTCACCGCTTACCGTGCAAACCGCCGTAGTGGCACTGCTTGCGCCAAAACTCGCGGTGAAGTCAAGGGCTCCAACAAGAAGCTCTGGAAACAAAAAGGAACCGGCCGCGCACGTGCTGGCACAACCAAAAACCCAGTATGGCGTGGTGGTGGTGTCGTTCACGGACCTCGTCCACGTTCTTACGCAAAAACAGTCAACAAAGGCGTTCGTAAGCTTGCTCTTCGCAAAACTCTCGGCGACCTCATCAAAGCTGAGCGCGTGCTCACTGTTGACTCTTTCGCCGTTGCAGACGGAAAGACCAAGTCTTTTGTTGCTGCTGTGAAAGCTATCTCTACAGCTCGTAAAGTTCTCATCGTTGCTGAAAGCTTCGACGAAAAAACTTACCTCGCTGGTCGCAATGTGCAGTCCGTTCTTCTCATGACCGCTTCTGAGGTCAACGTTGAGCAACTTCTTCACGCTGACACCATCATCCTCGTTTCTGATTCTTTTGAAACACTTGCACGCCGCACTGCTTAATTAACACTTACTTAAATCATTACCATGAGAGATATTTATCAGGTCATCGACACGATTCTCGTTAGCGAGAAAGCCACACTTCTTCAGGAAGAGAACAACGAGTATGTGTTCAAAGTAGCAAAGGATGCCAACAAACTCGAAATCAAGCGCGCTGTTGAAAAATTCTTCGGCAAAAAAGTTGATTCCGTTCGCACCATAAACTGCTCTGGCAAGAAGAAGCGCAATCGTCGCGCTGACGCTGGCCGCACAGCCCATTGGAAAAAAGCCATCGTCCGCCTTAAAGAAGGCGAAAACCTCGACCTCGTCTAATTGATTCAGACGAACCAAAATTCACAAACCGCTGAAAAACGATAACATCGAACCCAATAGCGAATTATGCCAGTTAAAACATTCAAACCAGTGACTCCGTCGAACCGCTACAAAGCGTGGCCGACGTATGAAGAGATCACCAAGACAACGCCTGAAAAAAGCCTTACACGCCCCCTCAAAAAGAGTGGTGGTCGTAACAATCAAGGCCGTATTACCTGCCGCCATAAAGGTGGTGGACACAAGCGTAAATACCGTATCATCGACTTTAAGCGCACTAAGGTAGACATGCCTGCCACCGTGCAAAGCATCGAGTATGATCCAAACCGCACATGCCGCATCGCACTCATCCAGTATGAAGACGGTGTAAAGAGCTACATCCTTGCTCCTGTTGGCTTGAGCGTCGGAGACACCGTTATTTCAAGTGAAAAAGCAGCTCCTAAACCAGGAAACGCAATGAAGCTTGCTAACGTTCCTCTCGGAACTTCTATTCACAACATTGAGATGACTCCTGGAACTGGCGGCAAGATTGCTCGTTCTGCAGGTCAACAAGCTATTCTTTCCAACCGTGAAGAAGGTGGAATGGCTCTCGTTAAAATGCCATCAGGTGAAATCCGCAAGTTCAACCAGAACTGCTACTGCACCATCGGTCAGGTAGGAAACCGTGACCACATGCTCGAAGTATCAGGAAAAGCTGGTCGTTCACGCTGGAAGGGTATCCGCCCAACTGTCCGCGGAATGTGTATGAACCCAGTAGATCACCCCAACGGTGGTGGTGAGGGTAAATCAAAGTCCGGTGGTGGTCGTCAGCACCTCAAGTCACCTTGGGGACACACCAAAGGTCAGAAAACCCGTCAGAAGTATAAGGCAAGTAACAAGTTTATCGTTTCTCGCCGTAAGAAGAAGTAATTTATATGGCTGGCGGTGGAATACCCGCCGCCACATCCATAGCCAATTAACTCATACCCAATAACATATTATGCCACGTTCACTCAAAAAAGGCCCATACGTTGATCAAAAGCTCCTCGCTAAGATCGATGCGGCTGAAGCAAGCGGTAACAAAAAGCCTATCAAAACCTGGAGTCGCAACTCTGTGATCACTCCTGACTTTGTAGGTCACACCTTCCACGTTCACAACGGAAAGTCATTCCCGACTGTATTCGTTAACGAAAACATGGTGGGACACAAGCTTGGTGAATTTTCACCAACCCGCATCTTTAAGGCCCACGGAGGTCTTGGTAAGCGATAATTTTTGATGTGCTGGTTCTCGTTTATCCGAATGGGAACCAGTGCTGATTATCCTAAAACCACTTCAATTTTTATTTCTCTCATCTTATGAACTTACACATTCAACCTGCCATTGTCGGAGCTATGCTCCTCAGTGCTATGGGTGTGTGTGTGGCTCAGCAGGGTGGGGGAGTAACTATAACCGATAAGGATCGCGAGATCCGCATACTCAAGCGCGAACTCAGCAAGGTTAAAAGCCAATACCATGTATTAGCACGCAACCTCGCCGCTTCAAAAAAGCGCGAAGCTGAGCTCAACAAGAGTGTGAATGAATTAAGATTGCGATTTGCCGCTCTCGGAGACAATTTGCTCAATGGTGGAGAGAATGCCATTCTCGAAGCTGTAAAAAATGCAGAAGTCCTCGATAAACGCTATCGCGCAACCGAAAAAGCAGCTCTGGATCTGATGGCCAACATGCGCGAATACCTTCGCACAGCGGTCGCCGCAGACCCTGATGCACGAGTTCGATTAGAAACTTCTATTAGAGAGCTTGACGTAGCCCTCAGATTAAGGCAAAAGCCGCGCCCGCAGATTGCTCTTGGCAGTTTGCAACACGCAAAAGTTGTCAGTATTGACGCCGAAAGCGGCATGCTGGTGATTAATGCAGGGGAAGATCAGTCCGTTCGACGCGGAATGACTTTCTTGATAACGCGAGGTAGTCGCCAGCTAGCTGAGGGCATTGTCGCCGAAACCCGAAAGGATTTCAGTGGAGTGCTCCCGACCGAATTCACGTCATCAGAGGATGAGATTCGCCTTGGCGATGTCGCATCCGTTAAGACCGTAAAACGATAAAGAACTAAACCTTTTCAACCAACTCAAATACAACTAGACCGATGGAAGTTAAATCCACTTATAAATATGCTCGCATCTCGCCTAAAAAGGCGCGTGATGTCGCCCGTGCCATTCAAGGCATGCCCGTTTCCGAAGCCCTCGATGTGCTCGCTTACACACCACGTAAAGCAGCTCAGATCGTAGCAAAGACACTCAAGAGTGCTGTTGCTAACGCTGAAAATAACTTTGAGTTGGATGTCGAAGAACTTACCGTCAAAGAGTCAACCGTTGGAGACGGACCTACTTTCAAGCGCTTTAAGCCACGTGCTCGTGGATCCGCAGGTGCTATTCGCAAACGCACAAGTCACATCTACATCACTCTTACGGATGAAGTTGAGATTCCTGAGCCTCGTGAGCGTTCTTCCAAGCCGAAGAAGCGTTCTGTTAAAATTCAAGAAAGCAAATAACCCCGTTACCCAACACTTAAACTAATTTCATTATGGGCCAGAAAATCAATCCGATCTCATTCCGTCTCGCTGTCAATAAAGACTGGCGCTCCAAGTGGTATGCCACCGGCAGTGACTACACAGACAAACTTCACGAAGACCTCAAGATTCGCAAGTATCTCAGCAAGCGTCTTCACAACTCCGGCGTAGCCAAGGTGTTCATTGAGCGCGCTTGGAACAGCGTTCGCGTAACTCTTCACACCGCTCGTCCAGGTCTTGTTATCGGACGTAAGGGATCTGAAATCGAAAAATTGACCAATGACATCTCCAAACTTTGTGGAGGTTGCCAAGTTAAAATCGACATCATTGAAATCCGCAAGCCAGAAATCGATGCGCAACTTATCTGCGAAAACGTAGCAGTGCAGCTCGAGCGTCGTATTGCATTCCGCCGTGCTATGAAGCGCGCCGTTTCTACCGCTATGGAATTCGGAGCCGAAGGTATCCGTATCCGTTGTTCAGGTCGTCTTGGTGGTGCAGATATCGCACGTGCTGAGTGGTATCGTGAAGGTAAAGTGCCTCTTCAAACTCTCCGTGTTCCTATCGACTACGGATTTGCTGAAGCTTCTACCGTTTACGGAATCATCGGCATCAAGTGCTGGATCAACAAAAAAGAAGAGAAGCCACAAGCAGGAGGCCAAGGAGGTCGCCCACGTGGTGGACAGCGCCGTAACAATAACCGCAATGATCGCGGTGGTAACAACAATAACGAGAAGCGTTAATTCAGCGTTTTCTCAATTAGAATTAACATCAATTTAAATTAGGAGGATAATACCATGCCATTAATGCCAAAAAGAGTGAAGTTCCGCAAGACTCAGCGCGGAAACCGCGGCGGAAACGCCCAACGCGGAAACGTCGTGAGCTTCGGTGACTTCGGACTTCAGTGTCTCGGTCGCGGATGGATGACCAACCGTCAAATCGAAGCTTGCCGTGTTGCCATCAACCGTAAGCTTAAGCGTAAAGGAAAAGTTTGGATTCGTGTGTTCCCACACAAATCAGTTACTGGTCGCCCACCAGAAACACGGATGGGTAAAGGTAAAGGTGCCGTTGAGGCTTGGGTCGCAGTGATCCGCCCTGGAACCATGCTTTTCGAAATCGCCGGTGTCCCTGAGACTGCAGCTAAAGAAGCTCTCCGTCTTGCATCTTATAAACTCGGCGTTCCTACCCGTTTCGTCGTCCGTGGAAATCACGGTTAATGAATAATACGCGGCGGCGCTTTTATCAAAGAGTCGCCGCATGTTACACCCATAATTACTAACCAATTACTGATCACCACCATGGCCCAGACAAAAATTACAGAAATCCGCGAGCTCACTACTGAAGAGCTTACCCGCAGCCTGATGGACCTCAAGCAAGAGGCTCTCAACTTGCGCATGCAGCAGGCTACTGGCCAGCTCGAGAACACAGCTCGCCGTCGCATTGTGCGTCGTGAGATTGCCCGTGTGCAAACCATCCTGACTCAACGCCGCCAGCAAGGCTAAGCGTTTTTAATAACCTTTTAAAATAATCATAATCATGAGCGAATCAACAACCAAAACTGCCGGTCTCCGCAAGACCCGCGTTGGCATCGTTATCTCTACTTCAATGGACAAAACCATCGTTGTGGAATATGTGAACCGTGTGCCTCACCCCCGCTACAAAAAGATCGTTAAGCGATCCAAGAAATTCTACGCCCACGATGAAAATGGCGAAGCCGCTGTTGGCGACAAAGTTAGCATCATCGAGACCAAGCCGATTTCTAAGAAGAAGTGTTGGAAACTCCAAGAGATTCTTTCTCACTAATCCTAAATTCATAGCCGCCCTTTTACCGGGGTGGCACTAGTTATATTTCATAACTAATAACCAATAATTAAAAACTACTCTTTTAGCCATGATCCAGATGGAATCCAAAGTTCAGATCGCCGACAACACCGGTGCTCGTGTCGCCAAGATGATTGGTGTCATCGGCAAACGCACCAAGGTGGCCCGCGTCGGTGATGTTATCACCTGCCACATTCGTGAGGCAATCCCAACCGCAAGCATTAAAAAAGGCGAGGTCGTTAAGGCTGTTGTCGTGCGTTCGGCTTACCCAGTTCGCCGTGCAGACGGATCCGTTCTTCGTTTCGATAACAACGCGATTGTTATCATCGATAAAGACGGAAACCCAAAAGGCACTCGTATTTTCGGTCCTGTAGCTCGTGAGCTTCGCGACAAGAAATACATGAAGATTGTGTCCCTCGCTCCTGAGGTTCTCTAATTTATAACCTTAAATCATTTTTTTATCATGCGTATCAAGACCCACGTAAAAGTTGGTGACCAAGTTAAGGTCATTGCCGGTAACCACAAAGGCCAAGAAGGTCGCGTTCTCGAAGTGAATGCAGTCAAAGGCCGTGTTATCGTCGAAGGCGTAAACGTTATCAAAAAAGCTATCCGTAAGTCCGAAGAAAATCCGGACGGTGGAATCGTTGAGCAAGATGGCCCAATCGCTATCTCCAACGTGAAAAAAATCTAAGTGGAGAAGGGGAGTTTTAACCCTTTTTCATTTTTCAATCCAGGAGCGGTTCTCGTTTTTACGAGCCGCTTTCTGTATCTAAATTCGTAAAGAAGCAAAAAAATCTTTACAAAACCAATCAGGGGTGGTTACAAGCCGCCCCCGCCCAGAAAGTTGCACTGCAATCCATGGGCACAATCCGCGCTTAAGCGACCCAATTAATAATTAAGCTGACCCGCTATTATGACACCCACATTAAAAACCTATTATAAGGATAAGGTGGTTCCTGCTCTTTCAAAAGAGCTGGGATGCGCCAACCCGCACCAGGTTCCACGCCTGGAGAAAATCGTAGTCACCACACACGTTGGTAACGCATCAGACCGCAAGCAAGCTGTTGAAGATGCTATTGAAGATATCTGCAAAATCACTGGCCAGAAGCCAAGCATCTCTTACGCTCGTAAGTCCGTTGCTTCGTTTAAAGTGCGTGAAGGTGAGGCTGTAGGTGCTCGCGTCACACTTCGTGGCGACCGTATGTGGGAATTCCTTGACCGTTTCATTAACATCACAGCTCCTAACATTCGTGACTTCCGCGGAATTTCTCCAAAGAACTTCGATGGACGTGGAAACTACGCTTACGGTGTAAATGACCAATCCATTTTCCCTGAGATTGAACTTGATAAGATCAAGCGCCAACTTGGATTCGACCTTATTTTTGTGACATCCGCAAATACGAACGAAGAAGGACGCGCTCTACTTAAGGCACTCGGCATGCCATTCCGCGAAAACAAGAAAGCCGATGACGCTGCTTAATTCTGTAGCCTAAATTCAAACCAATTAACTTTATTACAAGCACTATGGCAGTTTTAAGTGACCCAATTTCTGA
>CAZOWD010000013.1:0-11348 GCA_964583225.1 uncultured Verrucomicrobiales bacterium
AGCATTAATCCTGTAAACATCTGTTAAAACTGATTAAACGGCTTCCAAACCTATATGAAATGGTCATTTCAAAAAAAAGCACCCATATACAAAATACAAATCAGAGCTAAAATAAGAGATAAAACTTAGTAGCAGGTAGCGTGTAGCAAGTAGCAGCAAGCGACAGCCATATTAAAACGAAGCTCCACCCACTGGCTACTGGCTACGCCATCGCATTTTCCATAAGAAATAAACTTTTTATTCCATTTACGATCCCTCGCTTAATCACACTGAAATGGATTTGAGAATTATACTTGGCGGAATCGTAATTCTCTATTACCTCAAGCGCGGCGTCTCCATCAATCCAAGCGAGCTTGGCAAAATATGCACCGTCACTCAAATGGCTCAGATCACTTCTATCATGATCAATCGATCTGCCATTTCGCTGATCTTCCCCACAGCCCCCTTTTTTTACTCTTCACTCAAACAGCCCATTGTATCCTCCGTGGGATAAAAATCGACTCCAAAGCAAAAAACCTTTAAACTCCCCCCAACAATCTCTCAGCTTTTCAGTTTAACTCTCAACCACCCATTTTCCCATGCCTACCGTAGCCATCGTCGGCCGACCCAATGTCGGCAAATCAGCCCTTTTCAACCGCCTTGCAGGACGCCGCATCGCCATCGTTCACGACCAACCCGGAGTCACGCGCGACCGCATTTCTGCACCATCATTCATCACCAAACAACCCTGCACACTCATCGACACAGGAGGAATCGGAGCCCCTCTCGATGACGGATTTGGCGACGCCGTAGCAACCGAGGCGGATATTGCCATGCAAACTGCCGACCTCATTATTTTTGTTGTCGATGCCAAGGACGGCATCACCTCTGTCGATCAGGCACTTGCTCAAAAACTTCGAAAATCAAAAGCGCCCGTCCAACTGGTCATCAACAAAGCCGACAACACCAAACAGGAACTCATCGCTGCCGATTTTGCATCTCTCGGATACGGCAACGGAATTCCCGTTTCTGCCGAACTCGGAAAAAACCTCGATAAACTCACCGATGCCATCGACACCGTCATCGAACCGCTCAATAAAAACATCGAAGCCGTTCAAGAGGAAGTGCAACGCGAAGGGCTGAAAATCGCCATCGTCGGAAAGCCCAACGCTGGAAAATCCTCCCTCATCAACGCCATTCTCAAAGACGAGCGCACTATTGTCTCCGACGTAGCGGGCACCACGCGCGATTCCGTAGACGTTCCTTACGAATTTCTCGGAGAACGCCACACACTCATCGATACCGCAGGAATCCGTCGACGCACAAAAATGGACTCATCCGTTGAGGTTTTCTCCGCCATGCGAGCCGAGCGATCCATCCGCCGAGCAGATATCTGCCTACTAGTCATTGACCTAGCCGAAGGCATTTCAGCACAGGATCGAAAAATTGCCCGTATGATTCAAAACGAGAAAAAACCGTGCCTCATCGTGCTCAATAAATTCGACCTCTACAAACCGAAAAATTCACGCTCCGACAAATTGGCGCAGGCTACAGAACACGTTTCCAGAGAACTTTTCTTCCTCGCCTACGCCCCCTACGTCTGCGTTTCAGCACTCAAAGAGCAATCGATTGGTCTCATCTTTGAAAAACTCCGCGAAATTCGCAAAAAAGCCCAAAACCCAATCACCACAGGCAAACTCAACCGCTTTCTCCAAGCTGCGTTTGAAAACAAACCACCTCAGGCAAAACGGGGGCAAAAACGCCTCAAACTGCTCTATGCCACCACGGCGATCAATGACAACTACACCGCCATTCCGGTTCCAACCTACATTCTCTTTGTAAACGACAAACGCTTACTGCAAGAAAACTACGAGCAATACCTCACCAACCGCCTCCGCGAAGCCCACCCAACGCCAGGCATCCCCATTATCTTTTCGGCTCGCTCCAGAAACACCAAAGGAGAAACCCGCCGCCGCAAAAAATAATTCACCGCCTCCGATCCTCGCTCGTTCTCCATGATCCTCGACGTTAAAAACCTCACAACCCGCTTCCACACCCGCAACGGGACGGTGCATGCGGTGGAGGACGTTTCCTTTTCTGTCGAAAAAGGAGAAACCGTTGGGATTGTTGGAGAATCGGGGTCGGGCAAATCCGTCACCTGCTATTCAATCATAGGACTCATCCCCCAACCTCCAGGAAAAATCCATCGAGGCCAAGCGATCTTTGATGGAACGGATCTCCTTCAAGCCAACGAAAAACAACTGCGAAGCATCCGCGGCAAACGGATCTCTATGATTTTTCAGGATCCGATGACTTCGCTGAATCCTTTTCTCAAAATCTCCACTCAACTCACGGAACCGCTCGAAATCCACGAAGGGATCAAGGGGAAAGAAGCCCTTCACAGAGCCATCGACGCACTCGCCGAAGTGGGAATTCCTGAACCCGAAAAACGCATCCACGCCTACCCGCACGAATTTTCTGGCGGGATGCGTCAACGGGTCATGATCGCCATGGCGCTCATCACTCGCCCCGAACTTCTCATCTGCGATGAACCCACCACCGCTCTCGATGTCACTGTTCAAAAACAGGTGCTCGACCTCATTAAAGACCGACAAGAAAAACTCGGCACCGCCGTCATCCTCATCACCCACGACCTTGCCGTCGTCCACCAAAGTTGCGACTCCGTCAACGTTATGTATGCCGGACGCATTGTCGAGCGCGCGGCAACGCATGAACTTTTTCAAAATCCGCTCCATGCCTACACCAGAGCTCTGATAAAAAGTATCCCCGCAACACACGCCAAAGGAGAGATGCTCTATACCATCCCTGGCTCGCCACCCGACCTCAGCAACCCGCCCGCTGGTTGCGCCTTTCGCTCCCGCAACACGCTCGGTGATGCCACGCAATGCCTCACGAAAACCCCACCTCCGCTCAGCGAAATCGCTCCCAATCATTGGGCACAAAACTGCCCTGGTTGCCTCTCGCGTTAAAACAACTTTCTCCCCCAAACAGAACCATCAAAACTCTCAACTAGGAACCTGGTCGATCCGAGGCTTTGGAGAGAGGTTTTGTAATTGGCCGAGGCAATCGTCCCATCCCTTGATCGCCATATTTTTTTTGAGCGATAATCCCACGGGCTACCGCAGCTGCCATTTTATCTCGATATTTCGAGTCCATACACAACTTCGCTTCGCTGTAATTGCTAATATAACCCAACTCAACAAGAACCGATGGAATCTTTGGGTTTCGCGTCAAACGAAGCCGACGACGTACGAGCCCCCGACTCCCCACCTCGCGCGGGCTCACCTTTGCGACCTCGCGCTCGATTCGTTTTCCGAGACTGTAACTATCAACTCGCCAGTAATACGTCTCGGGCCCACGAGGGCGACAAGACCGCGAATAGTTGTAATGCAAACTAACTAAAACGGCAGAATCGTATCGGTTAGCCTTCGCTACGCGATCATCCAACTCCACAAAGCGATCATTGCGCCGAATCATCACCGTTTTAAAATGCCCCCGAAGCTTTTTTTGAAGGCGTTTAGCCGTATCCAACGTCAGATCTTTTTCTTTCACTCCGCAACATCCAGATGCCCCCGAATCCTTTCCTCCATGCCCCGCATCAATAATGACCGTCTTAAACCCTTGCGGACCAGGCCGATGGCCCAAGGCGTCTTGCTTCAAACTTTTTTTTGATGTCGTATTTTCAGAAGAGGAGCAAGCGCTCAAAAAAAACACCACCCATACCGCAGCGAACCACCCCAATTTATTTCCAAAGACCCGTATCACCCGCCTACACTACAGCCGAATCTCGAAAAATCAAATTTGATAGACCAAACGCTTAAGCCCCCAACCACTTTCAGCCTCCGCATACCCTTCAGGCGTTGGCAATAAAGAGACTAAACGAGCTGATGGTAAATACTCCGCCATTAAATTGGCTATGAATGTCTCGTCCAACTCTGGCGCATTTAAACAAACCAAAATCAACGCCCCCTCCAAGTTGAGAATCTCTGGCAAACGGCGTAACATTCGCGAATAATCTTTTGATGCCGTAAAGCTTCCCGGCTGATAAGAGGGTGGATCGATCACAACCAGATCAAACGGAGCCAATCGCTTGAGTCGCCCCCACGATTTAAACAGGTCATGTGGCAAATAACGCACCTTTCGGCACTCCGACGCTTCAAAATTTAACCGATGGTTTTCCCGCCCCACGCTAAGCGCTCGGCTACTTTGATCCAAATTCACAACCTCTGCCGCTCCACCAGCCAACGCAGCCACGGAAATCGCACAGGTGTAGGCAAACAAGTTAAGCACGCGCTTACCTTCAGCGTGCTCCCTCACCCAATCGCGACCAGGTCGCATATCGAGAAAAAATCCATGGTTTTGGTTTTTATCGAGGGAAAGCAAAAACTCAAGCCCACCTTCATACGCCCGATCTGGCAACTTCCCCCACAGCACTTCCACGGGAGATTTTAGTTTGTATCGGCGTTGCACCGCCAAAGTTTCCACATTGGGGCACTCACGGCAAAACGATGAAAGAGCATTCAAAAACTCCGAATCAAGCTCACCGTCTTGATACAATGTCACAAAAACCGCAGGGGCATACCAATCCACCGCCACATGTTTCCAGCCTGGGTATTTCCCTCCTCGACCATGAAACAATCGGCGTGCATCTTTTGCTGAAAGAGCCAAAGCGTGCGAAATCACACTCAATGGCTCCTCCCATAATTTTTTCTTATCCATCCGGTCTTCCCTCTCAAAAACAAATGGAGAAAGCCCCTACTCTCTCCATTTTATTTTTTAGAAATTAAGCGGTCTCAGCCATCGCTTCTTTTACTTTAGTTTCAATCTCCTGATAAAGTTCGGCATTTTCTTTCAAAGCAACCTTTGCTGCATCGCGACCTTGCGCTAACTGATTTCCATTGTAGCTAAACCAACTTCCGCGCTTCTGCACAATGTCGAACTCAAGAGCAAGATCGAGCATGGAGCCAACTGAAGAAATCCCCTCATTATACATGATGTCGAACTCGGCCTCTTTGAATGGAGCGGCCACTTTATTTTTCACCACTTTGATCTTCGTGCGCGCACCAGTCACCGTGCCATCCGTGGCTTTGATCTGAGCAATTCGACGGATATCCACACGCACCGATGAGAAAAACTTCAGAGCACGACCTCCCGGAGTGGTTTCTGGATTTCCAAACATCACTCCAATTTTCTCACGGATTTGGTTTGTAAAGATACAACTGGTCCGAGCTTTCGAGATTAAAGCGGTCAACTTTCGCATAGCGGCGCTCATCAAGCGAGCTTGCGTTCCCACCGTGCTATCTCCAATTTCACCTGCAAGCTCCTGTTTTGTAACCAAAGCTGCCACGGAATCTAAAATAATCACATCAATTGCGTTAGAACGCACAAGAGTTTCGCAAATCTGAAGAGCCTCTTCTCCCGAAGACGGCTGAGAAACCAACAACGCGTCGATATCTACACCAAGCTTTGCCGCGTAAGCAGGATCGAGTGCGTGCTCCACATCAATAAAAGCGGCAAGACCTCCCGCTTTTTGTGCCTGCGCCACCACAGTGAGACAAAGCGTTGTTTTTCCTGAGGATTCTGGTCCATAAACCTCCATGATCCGGCCTCGAGGAAAACCACCAACACCCAAAGCGCGATCAATAAGAAGGTTTCCTGTCGGGATCACATCCACATCAACCCGGTGACCATCCCCCAAGCGCATAATCGCAGTCTCTCCGAAATCTTTCTGAATTTGAGAAATTGCGAGATCGAGGTTTTTCTTCCGGGCGGCAGCGACTTTATCGTCGGCTTTAGTTGTGCTTTTAGTGGCCATTTTTTTAGATTTTTTGGTAGTTGATTTGCTAGTTGTTTCGCTTGATGCGGGGGATTTTGTCGGTTGAGAGAGTGACAATTCACTTTGACTTTCCAGAGGTGAGTTCGAAGCGCTCTCGTTGGTGGGATTAGATTTAACGGTTGTTGTGCTCATGGGCAATGGCGTTTTTAATTTTCCTGAGTATTATTAAAACACCAACCGAGGTCAATAAAAAAACTGTTCAAAAGATCAGTGTTCATAAAAACAGCCACTCAAGACTCGACCTACACAACATTCCCCACTAGATTCCGCGTGTGAATATGAAAATCAGAAGCTACACAGGAGGTATGGCTCAAACCAACGCCTACTTGATTGGAGAAAATGACCGGTGCATCCTTATTGATGCGCCACTCGGAGTGGACGAGTGGTTAAAACGCGAGGGAGCTACCCCCTCTGATTTACTCCTCACTCACCAGCACTACGACCACGTGGAAGGAGTGGCCAAACTCGCCGAACAAGGTGTTCAAATTCATGCTTACTCTCCCCATTCTACCGACCTCACTTTGGAATTGCTCCTTCAGCAGTCTGGCATCCAACTCTCCGTCGCCCCCTACACGGTCAACCATTTGCTCAAGGGAGAAAGCGTTTTAGAAGTCGCTGATTGGACTTTCAAACTCGAACACATCCCAGGGCACTCATTAGATAGCGTTGCTTACATTACTGACGACCATGCCTTTTCAGGTGACACCTTGTTTTCTGGAGGAATTGGACGCGCCGACCTCCCCGGTGGCGACATGGATCTCCTCGTCCGAGGCATCCGCGAAAAACTTCTCACTTTAGACAAAAACACTCGCATTTTCCCAGGCCATGGTCCCACCACCACCATTGCCGAGGAAGAAGCCACAAATATTTACCTCTAACTGTCCCTAAAAAATCTACTTTTTTCACTCCTCAGCTTGCACTTTCACCCAAAAGGTGCCAATCTGTCTACAGCGAGGACAAGCCTCGATACTTATCAAATAACTATTTAACCTATTTAATACCATGGAAGAAACATTTGCAGACCCAAACATCCAGCATCCTGATCAGGAAACAGGTGCTAGCCCTTTGCGCACCAAAGCTGAAAAAATTGCTCAAGAAGCAAAAACAAAAGCAAGCCAACTTGCTCAAACCACCAGCGAAAAAGCTGGAGTTATCGCTCACGATGCCAGCGAAAAAGCCCAACAAATCAAAGAAGCTGCTGCTGAAAAAGCAGGTCAGTTCCGCGAGTATGCAGGCACTAAAGCACACGACATCAGAGAAGTTGCATCCGAAAAAGGACAGCAGTTCAGAGCAACTGCTGAAGAGCAACTCCAACACGGCCAAATCAAAGCTCGCGAAGTCCATGCAGACACCGAAGAATACATTCGCCAAAACCCAACCAAGTCAGTCTTAGTGGCTCTTGGTGTTGGCTTCATCATCGGCCTCGTTGTGCGCCGCTAATTTAGCCCACGCACATAAAATCTCAAATAAGCCATCACCACGTTGGATATTTCTCCGCGTGGTGATGCTTCGCTTTTAAGCAAAAAACGAATACCGAAACCTCCAACTTTTCATCTTTTACACCATATGGCAGCCAACGCACCATCAAACAACGCTCAGACAATTCTGGACGCTGAAGAGGCAGCACCCACGCCCGAAGCATCTGGCTCAGAAGCATCCACCCAGACAAGCTTCCAACAAAACGTCGTAAACTTTCTATCGGCGCGCGCCGAACTCGCCTCCATCGAAGCCACAGAAGCTGCCGAGCACGTCGCCAAAAAACTAATCAGTGGGATCGCTCTCGCCTTTTGCGCCTTTTTCACATGGAGCCTCCTTTTAGCGAGCCTCACTGGACTTCTCGCACCCTTTATCGATCAAGCATTAGGAGAAAAAGCCAATCAGCTTCCAGGCTGGGCCATTATTCTCCTTATTTGGGCAATCCTTCACGGAATCGCGGGCTATCTCTTTTTTAGTAAGCTCAAGAAAAAACCGGCTACCCCACTCTTTGAACTCTCTCTGAAAGAACTCGAACTCGACAAACAATGGCTCAAAAAGAACAAATAAATCGGCGCAAACAAGAACTGGTGAGACAACTGACCGAGCAACGCAATGCCATCACGCATAGCCGAGACGCCCTTCAGGCCAAAATGCAGGAAAAACTGCAGATCAAAACACAAGCCAAACAGTTCTTTGGTCAACTCATTTCCAAAAAACCTAAATCGCTCTTTGCTGGGTCAGCAGTAGCAGGATTAGCGGCGGCACTTTTTTTACGGCGCCCACGCAAAGTTAAAATCAAAAAGGCACCTCAATCCACTCGCGTCCTCTTGTTGGGATGGATTCTAGCACTGCTCAAACCTACGGTAAAAGCGTGGATTGTAACGCGTGCCAAAGAACACGCCGCCAACCAAGCGGTCTATCGCGCTAACCCGCGAATTTCCACATCAAAAACAAAATCAACAGGAAGCTCATATTAACAACAAGCTCCTCAAAAACACCGTTCAAAGACAAGCGTAAATGAAAACTCATTCATTCGTCCGCTTTACTCTTTACTCCACCCCCTAACCTCTACCAAGATAAGCCCCGAATGAGGCAACTTGGTCTATGTATCATCCTATGTCTGTGCACCCTCCCGTTGGTTGCACAGGATTCTTCCGTCGAAAACAACCAACCTGAGGAATCTAAAGGTGTCGGCGGACTTATAGGCGATGCTTTTTCTGGCATGCAAGACTTGCCAAAGATGCCCGACAGCATTCACATCACAAATGATGGAAATCTGGAGTTTGACTCTGAAAAGGGAAGTTACCTCTTCGAAGGTGACGTGGTAGTCACAACCGATAACGGACTCATCATCAAAGCAACAAAAGCCCTACTTAAACCCAAAGACGAAACAGCCACCCTTACTGGCGATGTTTCAGTCATTCAAAAAACAACCAAAGATGAAACGGGACGAATTCTCTCGGGAATTCAAATTTTTGCCGACAAAGTATTTCTCAATGCGAAGGCTAAAACCGTCACGATGGACGGCAATGTAAGCATTTTTCAAGGTCCTACAATCCATCGAGGCGACCATGCGGTTTACAATTACGAAACCTTAAAACTCGATACCCAAAATCTCGGAAGCAAACTGGGGCCTATCATCTTGGAGTCCGATCATTTTAATAAAGAAATCATCGACGGAAAAACGGCTTTTATCGGAAAAAATGCTGGCATCACCACCCACGACGTCGCCAAGCCTAATTTCTGGATCAGATCAGACACCACGACAATCATCCCCAACGATAAAATCATCTTTCAAAATCTCAAACTTTACGCAGGTGACACCCCGATCTTTTGGTTCCCTTATTTATCCCAACCCCTCAACGCTGATCTAGGTCTCCATATTTTACCTGGTGCTCGGTCTGGTTGGGGCGCTTATTTGCTCACGAGCTACGGCATCATGCTCGGAGGAGAGAAAAATGAAATCACAGGCGACCGAAGCGACGCTTGGCTGCTTTCAAGATGGAACATCGATCTCCGAAGCCAACGCGGAGTGGGGCTGGGGCTCGACCTTTTTGATACTCGACTCGACTCCAACCCGAACCTCGGGTGGATGAAACTCTACTACCTCAACGACCACGATTCCTCGTATCAACGCTCCAGCGAATTTCGTGAGCCCATCAATGACAATCGCTGGAAATTTGAATTTAAACACCGAATTGAATTTCAAAGAGATGACACAACGTCCACTTATGCTGATTTTAATATCACAGCGCTTAGCGATGCATACTTTCTAGAAGATTTTGAACCAGGCATCTTTAAGGTAGATCCAAACCCCAACAATGAACTGGGAATTTACCACCGTAACCCTAGATATTTAGCAGGCGCCTATACCCGGCTCCGCCTTAATGATTTTTACGAATCTGATACGCGACTCCCCGAAATATTTCTAGATCAAATTAAAGCGCCAGTTTTTAACACCCCCGTCCTTCATGAAGGGCAAACCTCCTTTGGTATTTACCGCGAATATCTCGCCGATTACCACGAACGCAATCTCCGAAAAGAAGCAGCGGGTCTTCTTCCTAGTGATCCTAAATTCGAAAAAATTAAAGCGCAACTTGAAGACAAAGGATTCTCACGCTTTCACACCTGGCATGAATTCTCTCTCCCCATGATGCTCGACAACAAAATAACCATCACTCCGCGTGGAGGACTCGGCGTTACGAGCTACTGGGACATTCAAAATCAAACCGATTCTTTCACTCGAACGCTGCTCAGCTTCGGCGTGGACGCATCCATGAAATTTTCAAAACTCTATCCAGACCTTCAAATTAAATCTCTCGGTGTGGACGGACTCCTTCACATTATCCAACCCTACGCTAGCTTATCTCATCTCAACTCAGCAGGAGACAGTAACAATTTTCAAGGGATTGATTCCCTCACCCCATCAACTCGCCCACCTCCTTTAGAAGTTGGGCGCTTTCCCGCCATCGACAGCCTCTCTGATTGGTCCATCCTTCGCTTAGGAGGCCGAAACACGCTGTTAACCAGACGTGACGGGAGTTCGTTACAATGGTTTACCATGGACACCTACATTGACGTTTATCTCAACGACCTTCAGTCCAAACGGAAACTATCCAACCTCTACAACGACATCGCATGGCGCCCACTCCCATGGATGTATATGAACATAGAAACTCAATTTCCTGTAGATAATGACCCCTACAACTTCAGCGAAGTAGCCAGCAGCTTCACCTTTATGCCCACGGACTCCACCGAATTTAGAATTGGATACCGATGGCTCCTCAACCACCCATCGCTTAACGACAGCAGTCGCGTTGATCTCAGGAGCTATTACCGAATCAACGACGCTTGGGGAATTGGCACCTATCACCGCTACGAATTTGACGACAGCACCTTAGAGGTCCAAGAATACGCGCTTAACCACGATTTTGGAAGTTGGAGAAGCTCTGCAGGGCTCTTCATCAGAGATAACCGAGGCAATAAAAATGAATACGGATTCATTCTTAACTTCACTTTAAACAATTTCCCAGCCGTTCGTCTTCCCCTTTCTCTAGACGTCGAATAACTTAACCAACCTTCTCCTTATGGAACAACAATCTATCACCCCAAAACAACTTCTTCAAAATCTTCAATGGCGCTACGCGACCAAAGTTTTTGATCGCTCAAAAAAAATCTCACCTGAACTCTGGGAGACCATTGAAGACTGCCTCGTGCTTACGCCTTCGTCTTTAGGCCTCCAACCTTGGAAATTTATCATCATCACCAACGATGAAGTTAAAGCCGAACTCCGCCCGCACTCTTGGGGACAACCCCAAATCACGGATTGCTCCCACCTCGTCGTTCTCTGTGCCAAAAAATCCGTCACAGAAAGCAACATGGAAAGCTACCTCAACCTCATCGCCAAAACCCGACAAGTTTCCCGTGAAAGCCTCGATGGATACGCAGAAATGATGAAAGGATTTGTCGGCTCTATGGATGCAGAAAAATCCTTAGCATGGGCAAAAAATCAAGTTTACATCGCATTGGGACAACT
>CAZOWD010000013.1:11448-19642 GCA_964583225.1 uncultured Verrucomicrobiales bacterium
CAGAAAAATCCTTAGCATGGGCAAAAAATCAAGTTTACATCGCATTGGGACAACTCATGACCAGCGCTGCCGTATTAGGTATAGACGCCTGTCCTTTGGAAGGAATCACTCCCGCCGAGTATGATCGCATCCTCGGCCTTGAAGATAGCGAATACACAACGGCCGTTGCCTGCGCCATGGGCTACCGGTCGGCCGATGACAAATACGCTACGGTTCCCAAAACGCGCTACAACAAAGAGGACGTTATTACTAGAATCTGATCCATCGATCAAAAAACTCACAGCAGTTACTCACTCAAAAACAAGCTGTAATATTCTCGTAGTTGGAGGTTGCCTTCTGCCCGCATTGCAATTACCGCGTGCCCGCACCACACAAAAAACAACCACCTACAACGCACAATGTTTCAGCTTTTTACGAAAAAAAATGGCAACCTAAAAGACGACACCTTATCTGGTCTTACGGTTGCACTCGCTTTGGTTCCCGAGGCGATCGCCTTTTCCTTTATTGCGGGAGTCGATCCGCTCGTTGGTCTTTGGGCCGCTGTATTTATGGGGTTCATCACCTCTGCGTTTGGTGGTCGTCCAGGCATGATCTCTGGAGCGACGGGTGCTGTTGCCGTGGTGGCAGGCGGTGCGGTGCAATACGGAAACAACATCGGCGAAGGTTTAGGACTTCAGTTCCTCTTTGCCGTCATCATGGTGGCTGGACTCATCCAAATCACCTTTGGAATCCTCAAACTGGCACGATTCATTCGCCTTGTCCCCCACCCCGTGATGATCGGTTTTGTCAATGGACTAGCCGTGGTAATCGCCCTTGGCCAAATTGATTTCTTTAAATCCAATGGGGCATTTATGCAGGGTCATGCGCTCTACCTCATGATTGGACTCATCATCCTCACCATGCTGATTATTCAGTTTTTCCCAAAACTCACCAAAATCATCCCCTCCACACTCGCCGCTATTATCGTAGTGGGCATTCTCTCTTACTTTTTCGTAGATGCTCGCACCATCAGCGACATCCTTAAAGAACAGACAGGAAACGGCTCCCTCAGCGGCAGCTTTCCTGTTCCAGCGTGGCCCAGTGGAATCGATTGGTCAGTTCACTGGAAATACATCCTTCAAACCGCCTTTTTCGTTGCGATGGTAGGCATCATCGAATCCTTGATGACCCTCCAACTCATCGATGAAATAACCGAAACCCGAGGTCAAGGAAACCGTGAAAGTATCGCCCAAGGAAGCGCCAATTTTCTCTCTGGCCTGTTCGGTGGCATGGGAGGTTGCGCCATGATCGGACAATCCCTCATCAACATGAAGTCTGGAGGTCGCGGACGCACCTCAGGCGTTGTCGCCGCCCTAGCCCTCATGCTCTTCATTATGGTGGGAGGCCCCGTCATCGTTCAAATTCCCATCGCCGCACTTGTAGGCGTTATGTTTATGGTCGTTATCGGCACCTTTGAATGGTCCACGTTCAGAAGCTTTGGCAAAATTGCAGCTTCCGAAATGCTCGTTATCATCACGGTCACCCTCGTCACTATTTTCATGCACAATCTCGCCCTCGCCGTGTTTGTAGGCGTGGTGCTCTCAGCTTTAGTTTTCGCTTGGGAAAGTTCCAAACACATCATCGTAACCATACATAAAGACACCCCCGAAGAACGCATTTACGGAGTCGAAGGGTTGCTTTATTTCGGCTCGGTCCGCGAGTTCTCTGACCGATTCCAAGCCAAATCAGATGTGCCCAATATCGTAATCGACTTCGGTGATGCGCGCGTCTGCGATCTCTCCGCATTGGAGGCTATCAATGCCCTTGGAGAACGCTACCGCAATGCAGGCAAAAACCTCCGTATTCGGCACCTATCGCCCGATTGCAAAAGGATGCTCGAACGCGCTGGCAAACTTGTCGATATCGAAGTGCTTCCAGATGATCCAACTTACTGCGTAGCTCGCCTTAGAACAGAAGACAGTAAAATCATTTCCAACTAGCTCCCGACCACCTCACTTCGCTCTTTTATTTTGCGACTGTATTTCTCCCCTTGGATCTGATACTTTTCAAAAAGTATCCCAATATGCAGGAGCACCATCCCATAATCCACACCTCAACAAAGCAAAACATACGAGCTATTCTTGTGTGGTTGCTGTGTATGTGCGGACTCGCTTTTCAAAAGCTACCCGCCCAGCAACATACGGTGATGACGGAAACGGAGGCGAAACACAAAAAAACACTCCGAGATTACAACCCGATCGAGGTGCTTCCTCGGTTTAACCAGAGCCGATGGTGCCCGTGGATTTCCAATGATCCTGGAACACTTTTTAACAACTCTGACCAACGTTTCGTCCAAAGCATCGTAATCTACGGCAACCCCCAGCTTCAATACTCCTATGTCTCTGGAACTGATGCTCTAGGCCAGCGATTTTCTGGCGAAGAATTTGAACTCAGACGCTTCAAGCTCGGAGTTCGCATTCACTTTTTTCAATTTTTCACGGCCTCGCTCTCATCTGACATGAGGGATGATTCGGGAGCCAATGACTCAGACTACAACTCATTTGACTACGCGCTCCGCACCTCCGACATCATCTTTGATGCCCAAGACGCCTTTCATTGGGAATCTTATCAACAATTTCAATTTCGGCTCGGTTTTTTCCGCGTCCCGTCAAACGCATCACGCGCCCAGTCCTCCAACGCTATGCGCGCTGTCGAACGCTCATCCCTCGCCAATTACTCTGGCCCCGACGACTCTGTAGGCATTCTCCTCTCCAGCCAAAAAGGAGACTGGAGTATGGATCTCGGTTTTTTCTCCAGCAAAGACATCAACAACGGAAAAAGACGTAAAGCTTCCGATGAACAAGGAACGTTCTGGCTGGCGCACCTCGGACACGAGTTTGGGGAACGTAAAAACTTAGACACAGTGCGAGGTGACCTCAGAATTTTAATCAATAACGATGAAGAAGCAGGAGAAACTTTTGAACAAGCATGGGTCGTCTCCCTCAGCACAACGATGAGAAAAGAACGCTGGAGACTCTCGGCCGACCTCATTGTTGGAGACAACGGATCAGATGACAACCCACTCCGCGAAGGAGTTTACTGGGGAGCGACGATCCTCCCCAGCCTCTGGATTCTTGAAGACCGACTCGAGGCCACATTCCGCTACCAATTTGCCCAAGCCGACAACTTGCAAGGGTTTCGTATTTCAGCCCACTCCATCCGCCGCATTGCCGATAGCGCAAACGCAAACATCCTAGGCGGCTACGGCGACCAACACCACAGCGCTTACATTGGACTCAATTACTACTTCTGCGGAGACCACACCAAAGCGATGGTCGGCATGCAATGGGATGACCTTAGATCAGGCAACCTCCAAGTCTTTGAAGGGCTTACCACATGGATGGCTCTACGCCTCTATTTCTGAAGAAGTTTTATCACTTCCCCCTCGGCGTCACTACGATTGCGTGTTTGTCAAAACGAACCTGACCTCCAGCCTGTTCCAAAATATACCGAAGCAATGTATCCGCGGGAACCTTGGTCAACTTCAAGTTGACCGATTTCCCTTTAAATTTTCCCAAAGGATCTTGCACGATAAAATTGGGACGAACCTTTTGATTGGAGGCTTGTGAAACCTGCGCCGCAAGAATCTCAATCGACTCCTTCACCGTCGCGTTTTCTATATTCACTTGAGGGATTTCTACCCGATGCAAATCGGATTTTCGCTTACCCGATTCCAACTTCCCTCGGTTCGATCTCAAATACATTAATTGCCGACGCGCCTGCGGATGAGTCGGGTAAATCTTTAACACTTCCTGAAAACTCGTTTCTGCGAGCTTCACATTTCCAGCTCTCATCGCTGCCACTCCCTGATGATAAAAAGCACTCGCTCTTTTTGCTCGAGGGTCAGCATTCTCAGCGACCAGAGGGGAAACTGTGGCAGAAAAAGTGAAGAGAGCCAGCATCCACGCCATGGCTAGATTTGTAATTTTAGTTTTCATAATCAGATCGATACAACATGTTCAATCTACCCCAACCAAAAAAACTAGCTAGCAGAAAACGTCCCATTATTTGTAACGCAAAATCAACATATCTCCTGCTATTTCTACTGGAGTAGGTTGATTTTTGATGAGCACAAATTGTTTTGGATGAATACTTCCCGATGTCTCGATCACAATCGCAGGATGACGCTCCTTCTCAGAATCTCCCGTTTTTTCCTGCCACTTAATCTGACGACGGGCATGATCCCAGTGGCGCTTGATCACAATGCTCTGCTCACCCAAGGCAACGGTGAAAGGGTATTGAGTGACCGATTGATGCTTAGGTGCCGAGTCGCCTTTCAACCACGTCCAAAGATTCAACGTTTTGCCATCGGTGGACGGACTCATGACTAGCAAGCTTTTCTCCGCTGGTGCGTTGAGCGTTTCACAAACATACAATCGAGAAAGGCTCGTTAAACTTCCACTCACTCGGCTCACTGGAAGCAATGGAGGGTGAATCCCCTCGGTAAGCTTTGGGTGATCGATAAAACACACATGTCGCTCTTGGCTTCCGTCCTTCGCTTGGATCACCACCTGCACAGCCCGATTCACAAACGTTCCGTCCTCAGATTCCGAAATTGTGTTATCTTCATTGAGCAGAGCATGCTTGTATTCTTTAACCGAAACAAGCTTCCACCCCGGAAACACCTCTTCGCCAACCTTAGGAAGGTCATACCGTTTATTTTTCCATTGAAATTGAAGTTTTTGAGTCAGTGGAGATTGAACGGAAGTTTCTTTTTGTTGAACCATCAATCGGGTTCCCGGCGACAGCAAACGAGCTTGCACTTGAGTTCCTGAGAGCAACGGAGGAGCGCCTTCTTCACTCCCTACGGGGAAAATCCATGCAGATTGTTTCTTATTTTCCACCGTCCATTCAAGCTCCACAGCATGGGACTCTCTCAAGTTGGTGTTCAGAGTCTCGCGTTTCACCTCGGTATCCGCCCAGCGAGATTTGATGGTGAACGACTTTCCAGCGATAGCAAATCCAGTCTGATCTGGCGCTACCTGCACCGTATCAGAAACGGAAAACTTACCATTTTTATGGGATAACAGCTCGATAGAAATTCCGTTTGAGTCCGTAGAATCGGCAGAAGACTCCGTTTCTTTTTTCTGACAAGCTGAAAAAAGAACACTAACGGCTAGAATCGACGTGGTAATAAGTGATGTTAATTTCATGAGGGCAAATGGTCGGTGATCGTGCACATTTTTTGGTAATAAGTTTCAAGATCCATCCCCATAAGGATGGAGCCAAAATGCTCGGCGGCCTCGCGATCTGCAATGTCACCGTAGTTGATAAGGACAAGTTGATAAGCGGCTGCAATGACCGCAGATTCTTCATCGTTTTGAAGCGATGGATGCACGGCAATGACATAGCCAGCTTTGGGATCCCCCTCCTCCAGTGCTTGCGCAAAAGCGGCTTCGCCATCTTCGAGCAATGAGGCGTCAAACCGAAGCGTGGCTGGATAGCGAATGAATTTCTGATCCTGCAGTAGCACCTCAAAGTTTTTCAAAGACATTCCTGGTGAGCCATCTCCATAAACCTGACGCGCTTCCCATGCCTTTTGAGCGGCATGCGCAACGAGACTTTCCTGGCTTTCCTCTTCAGTCGGTTGGTGGCGGGTCATGGCTATTTCAATATAAAAAACCGTGGACGTTTTCGCTAAAAAACCTGCTGGGTAACACGCGATCACCCAGCAGGACAACAAAACCAAAAACAGATAAACGCTTACTCCGCTTTTTCAGATTTTTCTACCTTTTCAGGCGCTGTTGCCTTTTTACTTTCGTAGCGGGCTTTAAATTCCTGAGCTGCTTTTTTGCGAGCAGCGGCTTTTGCGGGATCTTCTTTCCCGATAAACCAGCGGTGATTTTTGTGTTCAAGCGTTTTGGCAAGCAATGCTTTTAAGTTCTCAGCAGCCGCCTTTTTCTTTGCGTCTTCTGAGTTTTCATATTTCTCCACGAGCTCCTCAAGCTCTGGAATAAATTCAGAGTAGAAGTGCTTGGCGATATCGTAAGTTCCATGCCAGTGCGTGTAGTCAGGCCCCATCATGGATGCACCGTGACGTGCGCGGCGACCTTCGTGGTGCCAAATCTCAAACCACACGAAGTCGAGTTTGTTTCCAAACTTAATTGGTTTAAGCAATGGCTTAGCGGCAGCGTAGAGCGCAAGGCCAGGCTTTGCAAATTTTTCGTTATAGAGCTCAATCATCGAGTCGTATTGCACATACCAGTTATCGACCCAATGTTTGTTGTGGCAGTTATTACATACGTCTTTCATGTTAGCTCGACGTGTCTCCCACTTCACGTGTTGCCCAGGAAGACCCATCTTTGCATCGGACACCTCTGGACGAATAGAAACGGCGGGGCGGTTGTTCCAACTAATGCGCATTCCAATGTCGTGAGTCACTGGCTGCTTAGGTGTGGCTGACATGTGACACGTCGCACAAGTTGGAGCGACCGAATAATCTTCCCCAACAACCCACTTGGGTGAATCGAGGTTCATTTTATCGATATTTGCAAAGAAGGAAATCCCGTGCTTGGACTCCTCATAAATCTCTTTATGCGGGTGATCGGGACCTAAGTGACATTTTCCACAAGTATCAGGGTGGCGAGCTTGAGCAGCGGAAAATGCGTGACCGCTGTGACAAGATCCGCAGCTTCCCTCTGAACCGTCTGGGTTGATTCGCCCAATTCCAGTGTTGGGCCAAGTAGCGGGGTCTAACTTTCCTTTTCCGCCAGGAAGCACCTTAATGATACTTCCGTGACACTGCCAACATCCATTCACTGCGGCAGAGGAAACTCCCTCAGGGAAACCTTCCGTCACAAAACCTGAATTCCCCTCGACCACCTCGGCGAGCACATTGTCCAACGATCCCATAATACGCCCAGCTTTGGCGTGGTGCGACCCCATAAATTCCTTAACGATATCTCCGTGACAACGCGAACAATCCTTCGGAGTCACCAACGTAGAAATACGCGCCCCCTCGTGCATAAAAGCATCGGGTTCACCTTCGTTCGCTTTGTGACATTCATAACACCCGACATTGCCTCGGAAGTGTTTACTCGATCCCCATTGCTGATAGAGCGCGCGATTTTCTTTCTTATGACATTCAATACATTTGGCACTTTCTGGACTTATTTTATCGAGCCCGATAGCCCCTCCTGCAAAGGAGAGCGTCGAGGTGATGAGCATCGTGCCCATCGCCCAAAGCGTAGTGTGTTTAAGGTATGTTTTCATGGTTTGTTGGTGGTTGATTATTTAAAAATTGATATGAAATAAGTCGTTTTTAGTGCTGGTTCTGAGTTAATTCACCCCGAAGCACGGGAATCGTTACGCGAACAAGGATGGTGTAAATCAAAATACCCGTCGCCCAAATTCCTAAACAAATGAGGGTTTCGTCACGGGTTGGGATGTATTCTACAATCTCACCAAGAGGAGTTGGAATAAACGCAGGGACAATCAACCCCATGCCTTTTTCGATCCAAACACCGACAAAAAGAAACATACACCCAAGGTTGAGGGCTATGCGATGCTCTGATTCTGGATTCCGACTCGATGGCAAAAGCAAAAGGATCATCGCCGTGACATTTAATACAATGGACGTCCAAATCCACGGAACCAGTGCATGCGCACCATCGAGCCCAAAGTAAAGATATTCCAGCGATGGCAAATCAAACACATTCCCATGAAACTTGGAAAACACATCACTAGCAAAAAGGTAAAGATCAAAGGCAAGCGCAACAATCACGATCGAACGCAACGTCATAATCGAGTGGTTTTCCACCCTCCATCCCGTAAATTTACGAATCACTTGCACGGTTAAAATCAGTAACGCTGGACCAGCGGCAAAAGCCGAAGCCAAAAAGCGCGGTGCCAAAATGGCAGTAGTCCAAAATGGACGAGCATTGAGCCCTGAATAAAGTAATGCCGTGAGTGAATGGATGAAAATTGCCCATCCTATAAAAATCACAATAAAGGGAATAATCATGATTTTCTTAGGCTCCCGCTGGCAGTAAGCTGAATAAATTTTATACCCTGTTATATATAAACTCAGTAGAAGAAATCCATTCAGCGCAATCACGTCCCAAGTTAACTCAGAAATAGGAAAGTTAAACCGCAGTAGCAAGTGGTGCGCTTGATCAGGCCGACCGAGATCCACCATGATAAAGAGCAAACACAT
>CAZOWD010000014.1:0-18800 GCA_964583225.1 uncultured Verrucomicrobiales bacterium
AAAAATAATACCCCATCACGTCTTGACAAGTCCTTCATTTTAAGTTTATCACGCCCGCGTTGCGGGCAACTCAAACACTCTCGCAGCCTCATCCAAACACTCACAAACCCCACTTATCATTATGGAATGGCTCTGGTATATCTCTTATTTTTTAGTTCTTATTTGTCTTTCAGGTTACGGTTTTCACCGCCTGATGATTATCGCTCTCTATCTCAAACACTCTCATAAAGAGCCCAAACCTAAGGAGATGTTCAAGGAACTCCCTATGGTAACCATCCAACTCCCCTGCTTTAATGAAAAACTTGTGATGGCTCGCCTTCTCAAGTCCGTTTCAGAAATCGATTACCCCAAAGACAAAATGCACATTCAGGTGCTTGACGACTCGACGGATGAGACCGTTGACATCTGCAAAGAAGAAGTCGCCAAGCTTGTCGAGCGCGGGTTTATTGCAGAATACATCCACCGCACCGACCGCACTGGCTACAAAGCAGGAGCCCTCGAAAACGGCACAAAAACAGCAAAGGGAGAATTCCTTTTCATTCTCGACGCCGACTTCGTTCCCGATCCAACCATCCTCAAGGACACCATTCACTACTTCACCGATGAAAACATCGGCATGATTCAAACCCGCTGGGAGCACATCAACCGCACGTTCAACGCGCTCACCCGCATTCAGGCGATGTTCCTCGACGGACACCTCGAACTCGAACAAACCGCCCGTAACCGAAGCGGTCGATTTTTCACCTTCAACGGAACCGCTGGAATCTGGCGCAAATCCTGCATTGAAGACGCTGGCGGATGGGATCACGACACCCTCACCGAGGACATGGATCTCAGCTACCGCGCCCAACTTAAGGGATGGAAGTTCATCTTCCTCAACAATGTCACCACACCGGCAGAACTTCCAGTCGACATGGAAGGCTTCAAAAGCCAACAACACCGCTGGACCAAAGGATCCATTCAAGTTTGCAAAAAAATCCTTCTCGATATCTGGAAAAGCAAAGCTCCGCTCATCTGCAAAATGGAAGCCACAGCTCACTTGACATCCAACTTTGCTTACCTTGCCCTCTTCATCCTTTGTTTCCTCATTTATCCAAAGGCACACTATCAACCCGACCTCTCATGGTTGCACCAATACGGGTTTAGCGAGCAAATGCTCAACTTCCCCATTTTCTTCTTCGGTAGTGTTTCCGTCGCCATGTTCTACATCATGAGCCAAAAGGCACTTCGCCCAAAAACTTGGCTCAAAGACATCCTTTACCTTCCGCTGCTTCTCGCTCTTGGAATTGGAATGTCCGTCAACAACGCCAAGGCCGTGCTCGAAGCAATCTTCAACCACGAAACTGGATTTGTCCGCACTCCTAAATACGGAATCAACGATAGCAACGGCGAAATCAAAGCGCCTAAATCCAGTCGTTACAAAGCAATCAAGTCCCTCACCCCCGTTGTTGAATTAGCCTTTGGTTTTTTCTTTACCTTCGTCGTGATAGACAATGTAATGAGCGCCAACTGGATTGCGGCAGTCTTACTCATGCCGTTCCCTGTAGGATTCTACTACACCTCAATAAGCTCACTTCTCCAACAAGCCAACATCTCATTTGGCTCCAAAGAAAAAGCTAAAGCTAAAAATTAAAATCATTACAAAGGCTCCGTGTCCCACCCTCGCAAAAGATCACTTTTGACAACCGCCTCACTCAGTTTGGCGATTGTGGGGACACTTAGCCTCTGCAGTTGTAACAACATTGTCACCATCCCCGACAAACACAACAGCGTCATCATTAGCGTGAAAGACCAGAAAATGCTGGTCGTTCACAACAACAAACCTGTCAAAACCTACCCAGTCTCAACCTCTAAATTTGGAGTAGGCGACCGACGCGGCAGCAACTACACCCCACTCGGACACCTTGTAGTTGCTCGTAAAATTGGCACAAACGCTCCCGCGGGATCGGTTTTCAAAGGTCGCAAGCTCACAGGCGAAATACTCAAACCCAACGCACCAGGCAGAGACCCCATCGTATCTCGAATCATCTGGCTCAGCGGCAAAGAGCGCAACAACCGCAACGCATTTAGTCGGTTCATTTACATCCACGGCACTCCCGAGGAGCGCACCATCGGACGCCCCCGAAGCTATGGATGCATCCGCATGAAATCGCGCGACGTCATCGAACTTCACAAACAACTCGCCGTAGGATCCAGCGTCAACATCATCGAAGGACCACTGACCAGCACAGCGTTTGGACAAGCTTACTACCACATCCCCACAGCCATCCGACGCACTCAACTTGCCAAAAAAGCAAACGACTCAAAGAGCACCAGCACGGCATCTAGAAAAACAAACAAGACAACCAGTTCATCTTAAAGGATTTTCAAACATTTCAGAAAATCGACACTTTTCCTCATCATCAAGCTTGACACAGCAGAAAAACTGCGTAGTTTCGCCGCCCCAGAACAGCGATTCACGCAGTAAGTTACTCGATCAATTTAGACAAACTACTTCCAAACGCTTTCAGCACAACCTTTCTAATTCACCTTTTTAACCCATCTTTTAATCATGGCAAATAACGCATCAGCACTCAAACGCATCCGTCAAACTAAAACCCGCACTATCGCCAACAAGACGCTCACAACTCGCATGAAGAACCTTCGCAAGAAGACTCTCGCAGCAGCAGAAGCTGGCGACAAAGAGGCAGCACAAAAGGCGATGTCTGAGTTCTCTTCAGCTGTAGATAAGTGTGTGAAGAAAAAAGTCATCCACAAAAACAAAGCAGCAAACCTCAAGAGCAAAACAAGCAAGCACCTCGCTAGCTAAACGCCTGCCGTTTATTTTAATTTTTCACGAAGCGGCTCCGGACACCCGGCGCCGCTTTTCTTTTTTCCACCCCTACAATCCCCCAACAACACTTCCCGCATGAGTTCCAACTCCAGCCAGCAATCCCGTATTGAAAAAGCTAAGGAAATCGCAAACAACCCAAGCGACTACAAAGTCTGCGAAGGTTGCGACTCCATAGTAAACTCCTCTACAACCATTTGCCCCAACTGCCACGGATACCGATTCGACGACGGAGCATCCCGCGTTGTGGACCAAGCCGTCTGGCTCGGTCAACGCGAACAAACCTCGGTCACCGCAGAAGACCTCACCTAAAAAAGGTCAAAAAAAACGCTCACCTCTTAGCTTCACTATCTGTCCATGAGCAAACACACCGCCGTCAAACAACTCACAGAAATGCTGCGCCAACAACTCGCAGACATGACAGAAGCCGCCAAAACCACTCACGAGGCAGCTACGGGCGAAGAATCTAAACAAGAGGGAAAATACGACACACGGGGGCTCGAAGCATCTTATCTCGCAGGCGCACAAGCAGAACAAACCCGCAAAATTGCCGAGTCACTCAAAACGTTTGAAACTCTCAAACTCGACGATTTCACGATCGAATCCCCCATCTCTCCCGGCGCCTTAGTAGAAACCGAATCCAACGGGCAAATCACCTACTACTTACTCACACCTTGCGCGGGTGGCATGAATCTCACATTTCGAGACGGCACGCTAATCACGCTCTCCCCCGAAGCTCCACGTTACAAAGAGCTTCTCGGCTGCCACGTCGGCGACTTCATAGAAGACAACAACGTCATAATCCTCGACATTTCTTAGAGAACTTCTTAATTCCTGAGAAAGACATGAAACTTGCCGCCATTATTGTAGCCGCCGGATCGAGCCGACGCATGGGATTTGATAAACTGCTCGCACCCCTCTCAGAAAAACCCGTCCTTCAGTGGTGCATTGAAACATTCTCTCAAAGCGAGCACGTTTCCGAAATCATCATCGTTTGCCCTGAAGATAGATTTCAGCAACTCTCCCTGCCTACCGCCAAACCCATCCTTCGCGTGGATGGAGGTGCAGATCGACACGACTCCGTAGCTGCAGGCCTCGCCCAACTTTCTCCCGATATCGATTACATTGCGGTCCACGATGGCGCACGCCCGCTCATCACCACCCAGCAAATCACCCGCGTGCTCGAAGGCGCCATCGCCCACCAAAGTGCCGCCTCAGCCGTCCGCGTTACCGAAACCGTCAAACGCGCCACCCCCGATGGCATTGTCACCGAAGCCGTAGACCGCGAAAACCTCTGGCTCATGGAAACGCCTCAGATTTTCAAAACGGACCTACTCAAACAAGCCTACGCCCAAGTTAAAGCCTCCGGCAAACGCGTCACCGATGAAGTTTCCGCCATGGAACTCATCGGTCACCCCACTCAACTCATCACCAACCACACCCCCAACCCCAAAATCACCTTCCCCGAAGACATCAAAAAAATCACACCATCCCAGCTCAGCCAAATGTAACATGACACGCTCAGCCAAGGCGAAATCATTGTGAAAAGTTGACAAATCGGCATCATCGTGGGATGACTTCCCGCATGCAGACCGAGATCATTATCAACCGCGAAGTCAAAGCCGTTCAAATCCCAAGCGGAGACCCCATCAACCTCCCCGCTGGCACCGCCGTGATCATCACCCAAACATTGGGCGGATCTTTCACCGTAGCCACTCAATCCGGCCTCGCCCGAATCTCAGCAGATGACGCAGACGCGCTCGGCAACCCAGAAGAGGAAACGGAAGAACTCAACGATGGACTTCCCGATGACGCATCGCTTGAAGATCGCGTCTGGAAACAACTCGAACAAGTTTTCGACCCCGAAATCCCCGTTGACATCGTTAACCTCGGGCTCGTTTACGACTGCACCATCAACACCGACGAAGACAACCAAAGCACCGTCAACATCAAGATGACGCTCACGGCCCCAGGTTGTGGCATGGGACCCGTGATAGCTGCAGACGCCCAAGCTCGCGTCATGTCCATCCCTGGAGTGATCGACGCCACAGTTGATCTCGTCTGGGAACCAGCATGGAACCAAGACATGATTTCCGAAATCGGACGCATGAAACTCGGAATGGTTTAAATTTTCCATCCAGCTACTTTTTTAAAACGGCGAAGACACCTTGCGTGACTTCGCCGTTTTTACTTTCAGAATCATCCCGAATCTTCGCTATGTTGGTTTTTTTTAGGAAATTCTTTGTTTTGGTTTGACTTTGCATCTTTGAAATGACACTTTTTCTGCGTCATCTATTTATCTTATGTCCGAACCAAAGCCTAACACCACACCCCGAGCCGTTATCGAACACATGGTTCGCGAGCAAGTTTATAAGAAAATGGGACTTCCTCTACCCCAGCAGGCCAAAGCGCCTAACGGACTGGTTGTGAACATCAGCGCACGCCACTGCCACCTTACCGAGGAAGCCGTTGAAGCTCTTTTCGGAAAAGGTCACAAACTCACCCCCTACAAAGAACTTTATCAAAAAGGAGCCTACGCTGCCCATGAAACCGTCACCTTGATCGGACCACGCAGCCGCATTATTTCCAACCTCCGCATTCTCGGACCATGCCGCGACCTCAACCAAGTTGAACTCGCTTACACCGACGCCATCGCCCTCGGGTTTGATATTCCCGTCCGCATGTCTGGCGACACTGCAGGAACTCCTGGATGTATGCTCATGGGACCTAATGGATATTTCAAAATGGACGACGGAGTCATCCGCGCCCAACCCCACGTCCACATGCACCCCACCGATGCAGCATTTTACGGCGTCAAACACCTCGACGTCATGAAAATGAAAGTTCACTCAGAATGCTCCACCACATTTAACAACATCGTCGTTCGCGTGGACGAAAGCTTCAACCTCGAAGCGCACATCGACACCGATGAAGGAAACGCCTGCGCACTCAAACCCGATACGTTCTGCGAACTTATCAAATAATTTTTCACCCCACCAACAACAACTTAAACATTCAAACCAACTAATACTATGAACAAAGCTCTAGGAATGATCGAAACAAAAGGCTACGTCGGTAGCGTCGAGGCAGCAGATGCCATGTCCAAAGCCGCTGACATTGAAATCGTCAAGCAAGTCCAAATCGGAGCAGGAATGCTCACGATCCTCATCCAAGGCGATGTTGGCAGCGTCAAAGCCGCTGTTGACACTGGTGCCGAAGCAGCAGCCCGCGTAGGCGAGCTCGTAAGCGCTCACGTCATCGCCCGCCCCGCTCCAGAACTCCTCAAACAGTTCGACATTTAATTAACCACAACAACACTCTAACCACACAATACCATGGCTAAACAAGCACTCGGAATGATCGAAGTCAAAGGACTTTGCGCCCTCATCGAAGCCTCTGACGCAGCAATCAAAGCCGCTGACGTCACCATGACCGGCTGGGAAAAAATCGGATCTGGCCTCGTTTGCGCCTTCTTCACTGGCGATGTTGCTGCTGTCAAAGCAGGCATTGACGCTGGAGCAGAAGCCGCAGCACAAGTTGGCGAAGTTAACTCAGTTCTCGTCATCCCACGCCCACACGAAGACCTCGGTCAACTTGGACCTTGGATCAAGTAATCCTCCTCCCCTTCAACCGATCATTTCCTTTTATCGCAAATGAACATCCTCATCGCCAACTTAGGATCCACATCCTTCAAATACCGTCTCTATTTTATGGACGGGAAAGAAGCGACCGTGCTTGCCACGGGAGGCTTTGAACGTGTTACAGATTATGCGGGAGTGATCAATGAAGCTCTCGAAACCCTCATCAGCCAAGGGCACATCAAAGACACCAACGACATCGACGCCGTTGGGTTTAAAACCGTGCTCGGTCGCAACCTCAGCGGCTGTGTTGAGGCCGATGAAAAAGTCATTGAGGCGCTGGAAGGCTTCCGCGAAGTCGCTCCAGCCCACAATCCGCCTTACGCAATGGGCATCAAACTCTTCCAAGAGTTACTCCCCAATGCACGCCTCGTCGCACTTTTTGAAACCGCCTTTTACCAGTGGGTTTCCGAAGCAGCTTCACGCTATGCCGTGCCAAAATCTTGGCACGATGCAGGCATCCAGCGATACGGATTTCACGGAGCCAGTCACAAGTTTGTGGCAGAGCGCTCCGCCGAACTCCTCGGCCGCAACGATGTTGCCGAGGTCGTCCGGAACCTCTACCAAAATGGTCCTCAAGAAATCACAGGAGCTCCCGTTCGAGTGATCTCTTTCCACCTCGGTGGTAGTAGCTCCGTCACGGGCATCAAAAATGGTGTCGCCATCGGGACAAGCATGGGGTTCTCCCCGCAGAGCGGACTACCACAAAACAACCGAGTCGGCGATCTTGACTCTGGCGCGATTCCATTTGCGATGAAAACGCTGGGAATCACCATGGAGGAAGCGGAAAAACAAATCACCACCGAAGCGGGACTTCTCGGAATTTCTGGCGTCAGCAACGACCTGCGAGATATCGAGGAAGCTGCCGCCAAAGGCAACTCCGATGCGCAGCTTGCTTCAGACATGCTGGTCCAATCGGCACGCCACTGGGCATCGAGCTTTCTCTTCGAACTCGGAGGCGTTGACGCGCTCGTCTTCACCGCAGGAATCGGAGAAAACGGACAAGAACTCCGCGCCGCCATCTGCGAAGGACTCGAAGGGTTTGGCATCCATCTCGATCCCGAGAAAAATGCCGCCTGCCGCGCCAAAGAAGCCATCATCAGCACCGATGACTCACCCGTAAAAATCATGGTCATCCCCGCCAACGAAGAACTCGTTCTCGCTCGCGAAGTGGCCCTTAAAATCTCGTCACCCACAAAGTGACCCACAAACCAATCTCAACAAATACCAACCACCAACTACTTAGAATCATGAAACAAGCTATCGGAATCTTAGAAACTACAGGTCTCACATGTCTCATCTGCGGAACGGACGCCATGCTCAAATCTGCCAACGTCACACTTGCTGGGCCAGTTCGCCAGATCGGAAGCGCTATCTGCAACGTTGTTGTCGAAGGTGACGTCGCCGCTGTCAAAGCTGCTATCGACGCCGGAGCCGCTGCTGCTAGCCAAATCGGCACCGTTCTCAGCGCCCATGTCATCGCTCGCCCCGACGGAGCCATCAGCGAAATCCTTCCAGCAGCCCCTAAAAAAGGCGCTAAGAAGTAATTTTTCCTAGGCGAAGGGCGCTCAGCCTTTTGCCTCACCCTCTTCAAGGGGCGCAAGCCCCTTTTACCCCTTTCCACAAACCACTCCCTACCAAGCTACTCAAAACATGTTTATCGCAGAAGTCATCGGCCACATCACAGCGACCAAAAAAGACAGCAGCATGCAGGGAAAAAAACTGCTCATCCTTCGTCCACAGCTCGTTGATGAAAACAATCCCACGCAGTTTCGCAACGGACAAAACACCATCATCGCTGTCGATAACGTAGGAGCTGGTGAAGGCGAACTCGTTATGTTTAGCCAAGGAAGCTCAGCCCGCCAAGCCGAAGGGTTAAAACCACTACCCATCGATGCCGCCGTAATCGCAATCGTCGATTCCGTCAACGTGCTCGGCCAAAATATTTACAAGTGCGGATAACGCCTCGTCCTCCGCACACCCACCAATTTTCCTCATTTTAAAATTCAACTTTTTCCACCCGTGAACAATATCAACCAAGAAGCCATCCGCAGCGTTGTAGAAAACGTCCTTGCACGTCTCAATAACGGACAACCCGCACCAGCCACCACAACATCTCCAGCAACCATGGCAACTCCAGCCGTTGGCATGGGAGGTCAACACGGCGTATTCACCAACGTTTCAGATGCTGTAGCCGCTGCCCAACAAGGATACCTCGACCTTTGCGAAAAAGGAAAAGAAGCGCGCGCCACAGTCATTGATATCGTCAAAAAACTCTGCACGTCCAACGCCGAGGCTTGGGGAAAATTTGAACTCGACGAAACCGGCATTGGCCGGCTCGACCATAAAATTGAAAAGCTTCAGATTGTTAAGCTCGTCCCTGGAGTCGAAGCCATCTCCACCGTTGCCATGACCGGCGACCTCGGAATCACGCTCGACAACCAAACTCCCATGGGCGTCATCGGAGCCATCCTCCCCGTCACCCACTCCATCCCAACCCTCACGGGCAACATCATCAACATGGTGGCTGCTGGAAACTCCGTGATTTTTAACCCACACCCTGGAGGAGCCAAAAGCGCCGCACTCGCCATTCGGGAATACAACAAAGCAATCGAGCGCGAACTTGGAATCAAAAATCTAATCTGCACGATCGAAAAACCCAGCATCGAGTCGTTTAACGAAATCTGCGCCCACCCTGACGTGAGCATGCTCGCCATCACGGGCGGACCTGCCGTTGTTGCGGCGGCTCTCAAGTCCGGGAAACGCGCCGTTTGCGCAGGCCCTGGAAACCCCGTTGTTGTTGTGGACGAGTCCGCAGACTTAGACAATGCAGCCACAAGCATCATCGCGGGCGCCGCATTTGATAACAACCTTCTCTGCATCGGTGAAAAATCTGTATTTGTTGTCGCTTCCGTCTTCGACGCATTCATGCAAGCCATGCGCAAGGCTGGAGCCGTCGAACTCACCCAGCCTCAACTCGAAAAACTTTCAACCGTTGCCTTCAACCTCAGCAACGGCGCTGGCGGATGCAACAAACCCGCCCTGAACCGCGACCTCATCGGAGCGGATGCCTCAGTGCTCGCCTCCCATGCTGGAGTAAACGTCCCTGCAGGAACCGAACTCATCTTTGCGGAAACAACCGTCGATCACCCCTACGTGCAAAAAGAGCAAATGATGCCATTCTTGCCGATCGTTCGCGTTCCAGATTTCAAAACCGCTGTGAAGCTCGCTAAAGAAACCGAGCACGGATACCGCCACTCATCCATCATCCACTCCAGCAACGTCAAGCATATGGCCTACATGAACGATGTCATGGGAACCACCATCTTTGTGAAAAACGGACCATCCGTAGCGGGACTCGGACTCGGCGGAGAGGGATACCTCAGCTACTCCATCGCCACCACCACGGGCGAAGGCATCACCAGCCCAGCCACCTTTACTCGCACTCGTCGTTGCGTTCTCGTAAACTCCTAATTTTCAAACACCACTCCTCATGCTCCACGCCCAAGTAGTTGGAAATGCAGTAGCCACCGCGAAACACCCATCGCTGGACGGCTTTAAAATGCTGCTTTGCCAACAACTCGACGGCGACGGCAACCCCAACGGCACGCCCGTCGTCGCCATCGACTACCTCGGAGCGGGAATGCACCAAAAAGTAATTATCAGCACGGACGGATCGGCAGCCCAACACCTCGTTGGCGACAACCACTCCCCCGTGCGCCTTTCCATCCAAGGAATTATCGACGATTCAACGGACAATTAACCTCATCGCCAACTTCCCAACCTTCAACCATGCGCCTCGGTCACATCATCGGAAAACTCAACGTCCACACGGACGAGCCATCGCTCGTCGGGGCACGTTGGCTTCTGGTGAACCCGATCGAGACAAAAGACCTCAACACCTGCATTGAAAACCCACCCGCCATCACCCCTCAACCCACCCTTGTCATTTTTGACAAACTGGGCGCAGGACTCGGCGACATTGTAGGCTTTGTAGAAGGTGCAGAGGCAACCGCTCCTTTTGATAACCCCATTCCGATCGATGCCATCAGCATCGCCATTTTCGACCACATTTCCTACACGCCCCCAACAAACTAGGAACTCACTCTAAAGATCCCAATCAACCCACTCATCCCTTTTTAATCCACTCTAGAATCATGAAGAAAGTTTACACAGAAAAAGACATCCAGAACATGCTTCGTGCTGGCACTAGCCTCGACACCATCCCTGCTGGAGCCGTTCTCACTCCATCCGCTAAAGATGCCATCCGCGCCGCTGGAAAAGAAGTTGCCACTTACCAAGCTCCCACCGCAGCAGCTTCCTCATCATTTTCTGCTCAAGGAGCCAGCAAATTTCCACCACTGCCCGCAGGCGTTCCAACTACTCCTCCTGAGCCTATCGTGCCCAGCGCTGAGTTTACTTGGGAGCCAGGATCTGACCCCGTCACACCCGAGGAAATCCAACGCTTTTTCTACTCCCCAGCCATCCAAGCCCTCAAAGAGGAAATGGCACACGTCGCTCACAAAATGTGGGGGCGTAACATGGTTGATGGAAACGGAGGAAACATCACTGTCCGCGTAGGCGACAACCTCGTGCTCTGCACCCCTACCCTTCGCTCCAAAGGCGAACTCAAGGCTGATGAAATCGCCCTCATCGATCTCGATGGCGTTCAAAAAGCAGGATGGCGCAAGCGGACCAGCGAAGCAAACACTCACCTCGCCATCATGAAGCTCCAGCCACAAGCCAAGAGCGTCATTCACGGCCACCCACCTTATTCCACAGCCTTTGCCGTTGCCGGTATTGAACCACCTACCTGCCTTTGTTCTGAGGCAGAAATCTTTACTGGCCCTGTCAAACTCGTTCCTTACCAAACTCCTGGATCCCCAGAAAACGCAAAGGCTGTGGGTGCTATTGGCAAAGACAACCCCGCCATCCTCCTCGCCAACCACGGCGTAATGACTTGGGGCAGCGATGTTGAGGACGCCTACTGGAAGCTCGAAAACATGGAGACAGCTTGTCAAACCATCTGGGTTGCAAGCCAACTCAATGGAGGCAAACTCCAAACCATCCCTCTCGAAAAAATGCAGGACATCTTCGACATCCGCCGTTCTATCGGAATGGAAGACCCTCGCGAAGGACTACAAGAATGTGAACTCTGCCAAAACAACGATTTCACACCAGGCACTGTCAGCCCAGTCCCATCCGTCGACAATCCTGCCCAACTCGACCCAAACGCTGAAGTCCTCGTCAAACAACTTACTGAGGAAATCATCAGCCAAATGAAGAAATAGACGCTCAAAGCTCTATTTCATCAATCGCTTCCAAACATCCTCACCGCGTTTTACCGCGCGTGAGGATTTTTTTCACTTACTCTTACCGCTTGACCTTAAGAGATACTTAGCGAATAGTCCGCAAGCCCTCGCGCATCCACCCACGCAGAAGCGTTCTCACTCATTCATAACCTTCTGCCTGAGTGCTCCATTTTTCATCTTTGCAAAAAGATAAAAACCAAACAGATGCGCGAACTTATCCCTCTTACCAATTTCAAAAATACATGTTCTCCAAATTTTTCTCTCTTAAATCCAATGATATCGGTATCGATCTTGGAACGGCCAACACATTGGTCAACGTCAAAGATCAAGGTATCGTTCTGCGCGAACCATCCGTTGTTGCCATTCACTCTGGCACCAACGAGGTGCTCGCTGTCGGAGACGACGCCAAGCGAATGCTCGGCCGCACGCCCGGCAACATCGTCGCTATTCGTCCTCTCCGCGATGGTGTCATTGCCGATTTCGATGTTGCTGCCTCCATGCTTCGCTACTTCATTAACAAAGTAAACAACGGTCGTCGCAAATCAAACCCACGCGTCGTCATCGCCGTCCCTTCTGGCATCACAGAGGTCGAGCGCCGCGCTGTCCGCGAATCAGCAGAAGAAGCTGGAGCCCGTGAAATTTACCTCATTGAGGAACCCATGGCTGCAGCGATCGGTGTAGGACTTCCCGTCCTCGATGCTGGCGGAAACATGATCGTGGACATCGGTGGTGGAACCACTGAGGTTGCCCTCATCTCCCTTTCTGGCATCGTTTACAGCCGCAGCGAAAAAACAGCTGGCGACAAATTGGATGAGTCCATCATTCAATACATGAAGCGAGCTTACAACCTCCTCATCGGTGAACGCACTGCCGAAGAAATCAAAATCCGCCTTGGCTCATGTTACCCCATGAACAAGGAGGTCAGCATGGAAGTCAAAGGTCGCGACCTCGTGGCAGGCCTTCCAAAAACCATCAGCATCAACTCCGAGGAAGTTCGCGATGCCATGATGGGACCTCTTAGCACCATCGTTGACACCGTTCGAACCACCTTGGAGCGTTGCCCGCCGGAGCTTGCAGCCGACCTTGTTGACCGCGGCATTATGCTGGCTGGTGGTGGAGCCCTCCTCAGAGGTCTCGACAAACTCCTCAAAGATGAAACAGGTCTCCCCGTTCACGTTGCTGAAGATCCACTCAGCGCCGTTGCGGAAGGGACAGGAAAGGTTCTTTCTGAACTCTCGGTGCTCCGCCGTGTTACAAGCACGCAGTCCCGATAGAAAAATCTTTTCACCCCTCATCCGTCGTTAATTCTTTCCGAATTTACGGACTATGAAGCCACAAAACCTCATCGCTCTTCTACTGTTCCTTGTCTGTGCCATCTGGGCACTTTCGTTCAGTGATGCCACGGTGCGGCAAATTCAGAAAAATTACTACGTGGCCATTAGCCCGTTTCTTGAAAAAGGAAGCGACCTAGAAACCAAAGCCAGCCAATTTCTCAAAGAGTATGAACACTCAGAAATTTGGAAAGCACGTTACCAACTCGCCAAACAAGAGTTAGACAAAAAACGTATGGAGGTAGCCCAACTTCGAAAAATCGAAGCTGAAAATGCCCGACTCAGTCAGGCGCTCAAATTTCAGCAAGAGGCTCCTTTCCACGTTCTCGCTGCAAAAATCATACGCCGCCAACCATCGACTTGGTGGCAAACCGTCACAATCAACCGTGGCGAAAAACAAGGAATTGGTGTCCAACTCCCCGTCCTCTCTCCAGAAGGGCTTGTGGGAAAAGTAGATACACCTTCCGAGAACACATCCACCGTTATCCTGCTCACCGATGAAAAATGCCAAGTTTCGGCCAAAGTCGAAGGCACTCCAGAGAGTGGGATTCTAAGCGGACAACGAGGTAGCGCTACCGACAAGCCGCTACTCCGTTTGAGCTATCTGTCGAAAAATGCCAAAATTACTCCCGGAACCTTGGTTTACACCACAGGCCGGGGAGGTCTTTTTCCTCCAGACATCCTACTAGGCACTGTCAAATCGTTCGATCCCGGACCTTTGTATGGTGAAGCTCTAGTCACGCCAGCGGTGGATTTTGCAACACTACAAACTGTGTTTGTCAAAATTCCTGAACCACCCAAGCCCACCCGCTAGCCTGACAATTGCCTCATCTCCAGTGATCAAATACACCATCAGCGTCATCTTACTCACCATCATAGCCTGCTTACTTCAGCAGTTTATGCCTTCTATTGGTGCGCTCTACGGTGCTCGCTTACTCATCTTCCCCCTCGTTTTTCTCTGTGTCTCCGTCACGGTTGAAACGCCCACCATGCTCGGACTCGCCTTTCTCTGCGGATTTCTTTGGGATGCCCAAAACACGCTCGGCCCCCAAGGTGGAAACCCAGAAATCTACACCCACCCCGTCGAGTCCATCCGCTTTGGCTACAGCATCTTTCTCTACGGAATGATGGGTTATATCATGCAGGGGATTCAGCCGTTATTCAAAAAAGGAAAATGGCACATTTCCTCCATCCTCACTGGAATCGCCATCCTTCTTTACCTCCTCACCGAATATTTTCTCATCAACTTTGTCCGAGGAGATTTCACATTTCCAACTTCCACAGCGTATAAAATCTATATCACCAGCGCGATCACAATGTTTTTTGCTCCAGTCGTTTTCTGGATCCTCAACAACATTGCCTACTACTGCAACCACACCATCCAATACCAAGGGTTGAAACACCTCTCCCGACTCATCCACCTCAATCCTCATTCAGACTCCTAATCCTCCACCATGGAACCTCGCTACCGCTTCAGACTTTACATCTTCACCGCCCTGATCCTCTTCGGGTTCGGTGTGTTGCTGTCGCGTTTGTATCAATACCAGATCACTGATCGAGATTACTTCAGAAAACAGGTTCCTTCCAACTACACCGTAGCCATCCGCACTCCGGGGATTCGGGGCGACATCAAAGACCGCAATGGTGTCACGCTCGCCACCAACGAACGCAACTACGAACTCGTCTTTAACCTCGATGAAATTCGAGCCGACTACAAACGCTACCTCATCAACACCAAAGGAAAAGACGATGAGATGGTCAAAAATTTCCGAAAAATCAAAACGCACGTCATCGTCAACGAATGGGTGCGTCCTCGTCTCGCTCTGCACGGGTTGGATAAAGCTTATCGAGCCAGCGCGCTAGACACCCACTACATCACCCACGGTGGGCTTGTCCCCTTCACTTTCCGTGACGACCTCACACCTGATCAATTTGCCTACTTTGCCGAGCACAACTTAGAGCTTCCTGGCGTCGAAGTCCGCGTCCGTCCACGCCGTGTTTACCCGTTTGGTTCTTTGGCATCTCACGTTCTCGGGTATGTCAAACAATGGGAAAAAGGAGCCATTTCACCTGAAGAAAAACGTAAATTCAAACACTACACAGGCGACAGCAAAGGGATCGCTGGCGTTGAAGCAACTATGAACCGCTACCTCACGGGAGCCGCAGGAATGCAAAAGTTGCTCAAAAACGAAAAAGGTGAGGTGCTACGCGAAGTGGATAAAATCAAACCCGACGTCGGCTCCGAAGTCCGCCTCACCATTGACGCGCGCGTTCAGTGTGGCGTTGAAAATGCCCTCCGCCACGTGGGTCGTGCGGCGGCGGTTGTAATGAACCCCAACACGGGCGAAATCCTCGCCATGGCATCCGTCCCAGATTTCACTCCGAACTTCTTCGTTCCCAGTATTGATCCAGACGCTTGGAAAAACTACAACACCAACAAAGCTCGCCCACTCGTCAACAAAGCGATCAACAACTTTACTCCAGGATCCACCTTCAAACTCCCCACAGCCATCACTGGTGCCATTCACGGACATGCTGGCGAATCTCAATTCTGCCCGGGCTACGTCACCTACGGAAAAATCCGCATCCGTTGCTGGAAACACTACGGACACGGCACGCTCACCCTCGAACCCGCTATCCAGCAATCATGTAACCCCTATTTCATGAAAATCGCCAATGAACTAGGAAGCGCCAACATGCTCAGCGGATTCGAACTTTTAGGCCTCGGCCATAAAACAGGCGTCGAACTTCCTTCCGAATCGGCGGGCATCGTCCCAGGGAGCCGATTCTGGCGCCAAGTCCTCCGCCCCGGAGCAACCGTCAGCCCATCGATCACGGGCATGATGGCGATCGGTCAGAGCGACTGCGCAGCCACGCCACTTCAAATGGCAGCCATCGTCTCAGCCATCGCAAATGGTGGAAAATATTACAAACCTAGAATTGTTAAAGAAGTCATCCATCCCGACCAAGGGAAGCTCATCACCAACACGCCAAAACTCAAAGTAGATCTATTAAAAGAAGGCCTCAAAGCCTCCGATCTCGAACACATCCGCCACGGGATGTGGATGGCAGCCAACAAACTCGGAGGCACCGCCCGCCGAGCAGCACTCAAAGGGCGTGACGTTTGCGCCAAAACAGGAACGGCTCAAACCGTCGATATGGGTATCAAAGCTCACGACGCCTGGACCGTCGCATTTGCCCCCTACGACCACCCCCGCTACGTCGTTGTCGTGGCAGTTCACCGAGGCGAGCACGGTGGAACCGTCGCAGGCCCCATCGTCCACCTCATTCTACGGGGACTTTTCGCTCAAGAAGACGGCATTAAACTGCCCCTTGTCAAAATGAAAGAATCTTACGGAGATTTCGAAGTCCGCGACCTCGTCAAACTCCCTGAAGGTGAAGACTTCATTGACATAGGCTACAACAAACTCGCCGAACTCGAAGCGGAAACTGCCGAAGGCGAAACAGGCAATGAAATTCCAGATATGGCAACTGCAACTCCAGTTCTCGTTCGCCCAGCCACTCATATTCCTAAACCCACCATCAAACAAAAAGCTGACGCCGAAGGGTCAAAAATCCCCAAGGCCATCATCATCGAAGAATAACTTTCCAAACAAAAAAATTTCGGCTCACCGAGCCGTTCCAACCTATTATTAACACCAATTAAACACTACTTATTATTATGATTCAACGTATCAAACGTGCCCTTGGGATCAACACTCAAAAAGGACTCGCAGGCACATCCCTTATCATCAATGCCGAAAAACTCGAACGCCGAGTTGCCCTCGTTGAGGACGGATCGCTCGAGGAATACAACGTCGAACGCGAAGGCGACCTCAACATCGTCGGCGGAATTTTTAAAGGAACCGTCAAAAACATCGAACCTGGACTCAAAGCCATGTTTGTCGATATCGGGCTCGATAAAAATGCGTTCCTCCATTTCTGGGATGCTATCCCCGCTGCTCTCGACGGCGGACTTGAGGAAATCCAACGCGAAGGCCGTAAAAAGAAAAAACAAAAGCGCATCACCTCAAAGGACATCCCCAACATTTACCCTCAAGGCTCTGAAATTATGATTCAGGTGTCCAAAGGGCCTATCGGAAACAAAGGTCCACGCGTCACCACCAACATCTCACTCGCCGGTCGCTACCTCGTTCTCATGCCCTATTCCGATCAATTCGGAATTTCCCGTAAAATTGACGATCCCAAAGAGCGCCAACGCCTCCGCCGGATCATGCAAAAACTCCAAGTTCCCGAAGGCATGGGCATCATCATGCGCACCGTTGGCCAAGGACAGCGGGCACGTCACTTCGTCCGTGACCTCGCTATGCTCCTTGAGCAGTGGTATGCCGTAGAAGACAAACGCGACAACAACCCCGCGCCAATCTGCGTTTTCCGTGAGCCAGACCTCATCGAGCGCAGCGTCCGGAGTTTCCTTACCGACAACCTCGGTCAAGTGCTCTGCGACAACGAGGAAACTACCGAAAAAATGCGCGAAATTGCAGGTCGCATCTCACGCCGCGCCAAACGCCGTATCCAATACTACCCATCACGCCGATCCATTTTTGAAAAAATTGGCATCCAAAAACAAATCGACGAAGCATTCCAGCGCCAAGTTTGGCTCAAGTGTGGCGGGTATCTCGTGATTGATGAAACCGAGGCCATGATCACCGTAGACGTCAACACAGGCCGCAACAAAGGGGCTAAAAACGTCGAAAAAATGCTGCTCGAAACCAACATTGAAGCAGCCGAAGAAGTAGCGCGCCAACTCCGCCTCCGCAACATCGGGGGACTCGTCGTCGTGGACTTTATCGACATGCGTCACCGCCGTGACCAACTCGCGGTTTATCGCGCCATGCGCGAGCGCCTGAAGCGCGATAAAGCAAAAACCCAAGTGCTTCAAATTTCTGCCATTGGACTCATGGAAATGACCCGCCAACGCTTGAACGAATCACTCCGCGATAGCTTGCTCGAGCCATGCCCATACTGTCACGGACGAGGTCGCGTCAAAACCACCATGTCCATGAGTGTAGAAATTCAACGCAGACTCAACACCGTCATCCAGCGGAGCGAAGGGCAACTCGGCGACCTCATTGTCGTGGTAAACACCGAGGTGCTCAACCGATTCAAACAAGAAGACTCGCGTCTTTTTGCAGCACTTGAGCGCAGCCATAGCGGACGCCTCACCTTCCGCACCGACCCATCGCTTCACCGCGAACACTTTGCCATCATCGATGCGCAAACCGACAAAACACTCTACCAATCTTAGAATTGCAGGCTTTTGAGAGAATCTAGGTTCTCTCAAAAGCCTCCCCCTCCTTTCAAAAAAACTCCCATGCCCGACTCCAAAACCATAGAAATCGACGAGGTGATCCCTCCGAAAAAGGGAGCGCAACGGCAAACCTCACAACGCGATCGCGCTAAAGAAGCCAGAAAAGATTACACCACTGGCCAAGCACCACGCTCATCCTCTTCTCCCGATACCGATCCGCCCTTTCCTGACATTGCATCGACCTTAGGATGGAAAGCGCGCATCATGTTCATGCTTACGCAATGGTTTCTCGTTTTGCGGAGCAAACCTTGGGGAAAATGGGTCATTGGCCCCGTCATTGTCTTAGGCATTTTACTCGCCGTCCCTCTGGCGCTCATTACGATTTTAGCAGTCTTCATCATCGCACTCCTACGCCCG
>CAZOWD010000015.1:0-15026 GCA_964583225.1 uncultured Verrucomicrobiales bacterium
GACGGGCACGATGTTTGCCTGTCAGCGCGAGCAAGTGATTCCTGATTTTTTATGCGTGGCAAAGGGAATTACGGGAGGGTATTTACCGCTCGCGGCTACGCTGGTAACGGCTCAGATTTATAATGGGTTTCTCGGTGGTGCGGATCGAGCGTTTTACTATGGGCATAGCTACACGGCCAATCAGGTAGGTTGTGCTGCGGCTTTGGCGAGTTTGGATGTGTTTGAACAAGAAAAAACGCTCGAAAAACTACCCGCGAAGGGAGCATTGATCGAGCGCTTGTTGACGGAGATGTCCGAAAGAATTCCTAGTATTTACGAAGTCCGGCGGTGCGGACTGGTGGTTGGCGTGGAGCTACGGCGCGAGGGAGGTGAAAAATTCCCTTACTCGGAGCATGTGGGAGAACGTGTGTGTTTGGCGGCGAGGCAGTATCAGTTGTTGATCCGCCCCGTGTTGGATACCATCGTTCTCATGCCTCCACTGAGCATCACTGAAGACGAAATTCGCCAGATGTGTGCTGCAGTGGAATCTGCAATCGAATCGGTTCTTTAGGCGCTAGCCTTTAGTGTTCCATTGGGCTTCCGCCAGAGGCGTCTCCGAGGTGGGAGAGTTCTTGAGGAAGGAACTTTTTGAAGCGAGTTTTGTCGATCGCTTTCATGTAGGCTTCCTGTGGAGTAACCATGCCGGATTGAAGTTTGTCCCAGATGGATTCGTCCATGAACTGCATGCCTTCTGCTTTTCCTCCGATGATGACGTCGTAGAGTTTTTGAGTGGCTCCTTCGCGGATGATGGCGGATACGGCGGTGTTGGCGAACATGATTTCGTTTACGGCGACTCGGCCTGGTTTGTCGCAGCGTTTCATGAGAAGCTGAGCGACAACGCCACGGAGTGATGCCGCGAGCATGGTGCGGACCTGAGATTGTTGATCGGCTGGGAATACGTCCACAATCCGGTCAACGGTTTTCCGAGCGTTGTTGGTGTGGAGGGTTCCAAAAACGAGCAGACCTGTTTCAGCAGCGGTGAGCGCTAGCGAAATGGTTTCGAGGTCGCGCATTTCCCCCACTAGCACGATGTCGGCGTCCTCACGGAGTGAAGCTCGGAGGCCATCGGCAAAGGACGGCGTGTTGATTGGGACTTCACGCTGAGTGATGATCGATTTTTTGTTGCGGTGCACAAATTCGATAGGCTCCTCAATGGTGATGATGTGCCGGTTGAAGTTGGTGTTAATGTAATCGATTAAGGCGGCAAGTGTGGTGGATTTTCCGGATCCCGTAGGGCCTGTTACAAGAACGAGACCAGAGCGCATGTGACCAAACTCTTTGACCACTTCGGGAATGTTCAGGTCTTCGAGAGAGGCGATTTCCGTAGGAATGAGTCGGAAGACTGCCGCGAGTCCGTTGTTTTGTTTGAGGAAGTTACAACGGAAACGGGATTTTTCGTCCATGGAGTAGGCGAAGTCGAGGTCGCCCGTTTTGAGGTAAAGTTCGTAGGCTTTTGGATCGCAGATGCTGCTTAGGAGTTCGTTGATGCGTTCGTGAGTGAGGACGTCTTCGCCTTCGATGGGGTGGATACCACCGTGGATGCGAACTTTTGGGGGTTGCCCTTCGCTGAGGTGAAGGTCGGATCCACCGGATTCAACAAGGTGTTGGAGTAGAGAATCTAATGCTGCCATAATCAATGAAAGTTAAGGGTGAAAAGTCGGGTGAGAGGTTGTGGGTTACATGGAGAAAAATTGGCGCATGTGCGCTTTGTCTTCGCAACGGAAGAGTGCTTCTTCTTGGGATATTTTCCCTTTAACGTAAAGCTGCTGCAGGGAGTCGTCCATGGTGATCATTCCAACGTTTTTACCGGTTTGCATGATGCCTGGGAGCATGTAGGTTTTACCTTCTCGAATGCAGTTTGCAACAGCGGGGGTGTTGACGAGAAGCTCGAGGGCGAGCTCTCGACCCGAGCCGTCGATATTGGGGACGAGTTGTTGGGAAATGATGCCTCGAAGTGATTCGGAAACCATGATGCGGATTTGATCTCGTTGGTCAGGAGGGAAAACGTCGAGAATCCGGTCGAGGGTTCGTGGGGCGTTTCCAGTGTGCAGGGTCGCTAACACAAGGTGACCCGTTTCAGCAGCGGTGAGCGCGAGTTGAATGGTTTCGAGGTCGCGCATTTCACCCACGACGATAATGTCAGGGTCTTCACGAAGCGCTCCGCGAAGAGCTTTTGGGAAGGACTCCGTATGGGTGTGAACTTCGCGTTGGTTGACGTGGCAACCGTCGGATTTGATGACGTATTCGATGGGGTCTTCAAGCGTCAGAATGTGGTCGTGCCGGTCTGAGTTGATGAAGTTGGTGATCGCCGCCATGGTGGTGGATTTTCCTGATCCCACAGATCCTGTGATGAGGAGGAGTCCATTTTGGTAGCGAGTGAGGGGTTTGATTGATTCTAATGGGAGACCGAGTTCTTCAATGGAGCGGAGGTTGGTGGAGATAATCCGGAAAACGATGTCGTAGCCGAGGCGTTGTTTCACAACGGATGCACGGAAGCGCCCTTGTTGGTTTTGGTAAGCAAAATCAACATCTCCTTTTTCTTGAAGACGATTCCATTCTTTTTCAGCTAAGAAAGATTTTACCAATTTTTCAGTATCTTCCGCGGTGAATGGAGGCGCTCCCTCCCAGATGGGCTGAAGTTGACCAAACCGTCTCCATGTAGGAGGAAAGGCTGTGGGTAAATGGATGTCCGAGCAATCATACTGGATTCCTATTTGCAGATATTGATCGACGTGGTCGTAAACTGGGATTTCTGACATAGCTGTGAAAGGTGTAGCGTTGAGAAAGGTGAACTAGTATTAATCTGCCGCAACCTAATCCATGATTTGATCTTGGAAAGGGGGAATTTTGATTTTTTTGAAATTTTTTTGAAATTGTGGGATATCGGGCTCGTTTAGAAGTCGAGTGGTTCCCCGCATTTTCGGCAGTATTTGGCGTCTCGGAGGTGACCGTGGATGCCACATCCCGGGCAGGCGTCGGTGGATTCATCTTCGCGCATGGCTTCCCTGACCATGTCGCCGGCGACGATTCCCGTGGGAACTGCGATGATGGCGTAACCTGCAAGAACCATGAGAGATGTGAGCAGTTTACCTAAGATGGTGTGAGCGGTGATGTCGCCATAGCCCACGGTGGTGATGGATACGATTGCGTAGTAAATGCTGATGGGGATATTGGTGAATTGGGTGTTGGGTTCGCTTGATTCCACAAAATAAATGAGCGTGCCTGCGATGATGGCAAATACGAGAACCGCAGTGAAAAAGACCGTGATTTTGGCGCGCGATGCCGCTAGTCCTCGCAAGATCGTGTTGCCGCCTTGCACGTGTTCAACCATTTTGAGCACGCGAAACATACGGAGAAGGCGGAGCACGCGGATGATGGCTACCTGACTGCTGCCCGCAAAGATTAGAGCGATGTAGCCGGGAAGGCAGGAAAGGAGGTCGACGATTCCGTAAAAGCTAAAGATATATTGCCATGGGCGGCGGACCAGCCAAATGCGGAGTGCGTATTCTAAGGTGAAAATGACGGTGAATACCCATTCTGCGATTACGAGTGCGTTGCGGTATTCGAGTCTGAGCGATTTGACGCTTTCGAGCATCACGACAACGACGCTGATGACGATTGTCCAGAGCAAAGCGATATCGAAATATCGGCCAGCAGGCGTTTCAGCCTCAAAGACGATCTCCCAGAGTCGGTGTTTGAAGCTGGAAGAGTTTTTTGAAGGTTGGGGAGGTTTGCGATTATCCTGCACGAGGGGGATCATTAGAATGAGAGAAAAAAACTGCAAGTTTGGAGTTTTCAAAGATTTGCGTTGACATGTCGATGTCTCGGCTCTAGGTTGCGCGCCCCTCGCACTGAGGTGGGTAGGTCGTCTGCCCTGGGAAACCTGCATTAACACGCTAATTATTAATAAAAAAATGAAAACTTTTTCAGCCAAAGCTCAAGATGTTGAGCGCAAATGGTATGTGATTGATGCCGAGAACAAAGTTCTTGGTAGAGTCGCTGTCGAAGCCGCAAACCTCCTCCGAGGCAAGCTTAAGCCAATTTTCACTCCCCACGTTGACACGGGCGATTACGTCGTGATCATCAACGCTGAGAAAGTGGTTCTTACCGGGAACAAAGAGAGCGAAAAGATTTACACTCACTACACGGGATACGTCGGCAATCAGAAGATTGAGACTCCACGTAAAGTGCGTGCTCGTCGCCCTGAACTCCTTCTTGAGCGTGCTGTTCGCGGAATGATTCCCCACAACAAGTTGGGTGATGCTATTTACAAGAAACTGAAAGTCGTCGTCGGACCTGAGCACAAGTTTGAAGCTCAGCAGCCTGAAGTTTACGAAGTTAAGTAATCCGAAACCTATTTATTCACTTTAACAATTTTATCATCCAATGAGCGAATCTAAAACATACTGCGCAACTGGACGTCGCAAGACCTCTGTTGCTCGCGTCTGGGTCACACCTGGAACCGGAAAAATCACTGTCAACAACAAGCTTTTTGAAGATTACATCCCAACAATCACCCTTCAGAACTCTGTGCTTGAGCCCTTCCAAAAGGTAGCTCTTGTTAACAAGTTCGACGTAAAGGTTGTGGCTAAAGGTGGTGGTATCACTGGTCAAGTCGGAGCGATCCGCCTTGGTATTTCCCGTGCACTCTGCGAATACGACGAAGAGCTTCGTCCTGCTTTGAAAGAAGCTGGTCTTATGCGTCGTGACCCACGCCAGAAAGAGCGTAAGAAATACGGTCAGCCTGGTGCTCGTAAGAAGTTTCAGTTCTCCAAGCGTTAATCCACGCAGTTTATCAACGATTAACTTTAACGAACCATGTCAAAACACTCATCACTTAAACTCTCCGGCGGCGCTGGAGGAAAGCGTTCTGTTCTTAAGCGATTCGAGCGCATCAAGCTTCTCAAGGAGCGCGGGCAGTGGAAAGAAGGAAAAAGCCCAATCGGCCTTCCTAAAACCAAGCCTGAGGCGTAAGTTTTTCGCTAGCTTGCTAGCTGCTTAACTTAGAGCAATCTCAATTTACATCAGCCCGCCCGATGGTTTTTCCCATTGGGCGGGTTTTTCTTTATCTTTTCCATATCCCTTCTTTCTTCTTTACCCCCTAGTTTTTAACCTTTCTATTTGCATCATGTCTTCGAACCAACCTGGAACCCGTCTCAATAAATATCTCGCTTCATGTGGCGTTGGCTCTCGCCGATCCTGTGACACTCTTATTCAGGAGGGGCAAGTTTTTGTAAATCACTCATGTTGCACCAATATGGGAACGCGGGTGATGCCTGGTGATATTGTTCGCGTTGGTAAAAAAATAGTGTCGCCTAGGGCTCCAGAAGTGGTGCTTTTTAACAAACCGCGCGGGTTAGTTTGTTCGGCAAGCGATGAACTTGGACGCGAGACGATTTACGCGGTGATTCCTCAGAAATATCAGCACTTAAAAAATGTAGGGCGTCTGGATATGGATTCGGAGGGGATTATTGTGCTGACGAATGATGGCGAACTGGCGCAAACGTTGACGCATCCTCGTCAGAAAATTGAAAAAGAATACCTCGTCACGCTCGATCAATCATTCGACAACGAAGTGCTCGAAAAACTTCTCACAGGGGTGCATACGTCCGAGGGGCGTCTGACCGCAAAGTCGGTGAAACGTGTGTCTTCTCGTCGGGTGCGTGTTGTGCTTGTTACGGGGGTGAAACGTCAAATTCGGATTATGTTTGAGGCGCTTCATTTGAAAGTGACCAAGCTCGTTCGCATTCGTATTGGCTCTCTGATGGGGAATGCCTTGGAAGTTGGAAAATGTCATCCGCTCGATGAGGAAGATATTGAATTGTTGAAAACGAACCCGAAAGAGAGTCGGACGAGCCGTGCAGGTTCAGGCGAGAGTTTTCAAAAATCAGCCAAACATTCGGGGAAGAATGTGGCAAAAAAATCAACGCGGAAGTCATCAAAACGTCCAGCTCCCTACATGCCTGCTCGAAAATCTTCGAAGGCACCGAAAGGTCGCCGGAAGTAGGCGTTACCCTCCTCACGTAGTATTGAATGGGGAGATTTTTGTTCTGAATTATTGAATGCCTGGCATTATATAACTTGGAGAATCCTTTAAAAATAAGGGTTCTTTGAGGTTGTGTGTCGTTTTTCTGCCCGAGGCCTTGCGGGGAGGTGTGGTGTTTTTTTTGACCTGTTTTAAAACAGGTGTTGTCGTATTCGCTGAATTGGGTATTATAGCGTGAACTAGTTTAAACTGCCGTATAAACCCATGAACCATTCCATTAAAAGCCGCCAAGTTGAAGGTAGTGAGTTTAAGCCTTCAAAAGAATTTTCCAAAAAAGCCCGAGTGTCGAGTATGGCGCAGTATAAGCGCATGTATAAGGAATCCATTGAGAAGCCAGCTACGTTTTGGGCGCGCGAGGCGAAGGAGCTTCAGTGGAGTAAAAAATGGACGAAGGTGCTCGATTGGAAACCGCCGTATGCGAAGTGGTTTGTGGGGGCTAAAACAAATATTTGCGTCAATTGTGTGGATCGGCATGTGGAAAACGGGCGAGGGACAAAGGCTGCCATTATTTGGGAGGGCGAGCCTGGCGATAAGCGCACGATTACTTACCAGCAGCTTCAGCGGGAGGTGTGTCGGTTTGCGAATGTGCTGGAGGCGAATGGGGTGAAGTCTAAAGATCGGGTATTGTTGTATATGCCGATGACACCAGAAGCGAGTATTGCGATGCTTGCGTGCGCGCGGATTGGCGCGGTGCATTCCGTTGTATTTGGTGGTTTTTCTGCGGAGTCGATCAAAGATCGCTTGGAAGATTCTCAGGCTGTTGCTGTGATTACGGCGGATGGCGGGTGGCGTAGGGGAGGGGTGATTGATTTGAAGGCGAGCGTGGACGAGGCCTTGGAGGGGAATGATACCGTGAAAAAAGTGATTGTTCTCCAACGAACCAAAAATGAGGTGAAGATGAAGGATGGGCGCGATGTGTGGTGGCATGAGGAATCGGCTAAAGTTCCAGCCACTCACAAGGCGAAGGCATTTTCGGCGGAGCATCCACTTTTTATTCTCTACACCTCAGGATCCACAGGGAAACCTAAGGGGATTCTTCATACAACGGGTGGTTATATGGTGAATACCTATGCGACTTGTAAGTATATTTTTGATATGCGGGATGACGATGTTTACTGGTGCACGGCGGACGTCGGTTGGATTACGGGGCATTCCTATATTACATATGGCCCCATGCTTAATGGAGTGACTCAAGTGATGTATGAAGGCGCTCCGAATTACCCTGACTTTTCTCGGTTTTGGCAGATTGTGGAGGAATATGGCGTGACTATTTTTTACACGGCACCTACTGCCATCCGTGCTTTTATTAAGGCTGGGGATGCGTTTGTGGAGAAGCATGATTTGTCTTCGCTTCGTTTATTAGGCACCGTGGGAGAACCGATTAATCCATCAGCTTGGATGTGGTATTATCATAAAATAGGTGGAGGTCGCTGTCCGATTGTGGATACTTGGTGGCAAACGGAAACTGGCGCGATTATGCTATCGCCTATGCCTGGATGTACGCCGATTAAACCGGGCACGGCGACATTGCCGTTTTTTGGTGTGGATGCCGCCGTGTTGAACGAGGAAGGCAAAGAGTGTAAGGTGAACGAAGATGGACGTTTGGTGATCCGGCGTCCTTGGCCCAGTATGTTGCGAACTATTTATAGAGATAAAAAACGCTACAGAGCAACCTATTGGAGTGATTACGATGGGATTTACACCGCAGGCGATGGGGCGCGTCGCGATAAGAAGGGGTATTTTTGGATTGTGGGGCGTTTAGACGATGTTTTGAATGTTTCGGGTCATCGACTAGGAACCGCTGAGGTGGAAAGCGCCTTGGTGTCTCATCCTGCAGTTGCTGAGGCGGCTGTGGTGGGGCGTCCTCACGAAATCAAAGGTCAGGCTGTGGTGGCATTTGTGTCCCTCAAGGGAGGAGTTTCGGATTCTCAAAGCTTGCTTAAAGAGCTGAGAGAGCACGTGGGAAAAGTGATCGGGGCGATTGCTAAGCCAGATGAAATTTATTTTACTCATGCATTGCCTAAAACGAGATCTGGAAAAATTATGCGTCGTCTTCTAAAAGAGTTGGTGACTACGGGGAAAGCTACAGGAAATATGACAACGCTGGAAGATATGGACGTCCTTAAAAACTTGGAGTTACTCGTGAATCAAAAGTAATTTTAACAGAGTTTATATTTATGGGTAGTGTGTCGTGTCAGCAAATGCGCCAGCTTGAAGAGTTGGCATTTCGTGAGGGTGAAACGCCTGAGAGTTTGATGGAGATTGCGGGGCGTGGTCTAGCTCGGGCCATTATTCGGCGTAACCCGACTCCTGGGATGGCAGTTGCTTGTATCGGGAAGGGAAATAACGGAGGGGACGCATTGGTGGCGCTTCGCTATTTGCGCGATGCTGGTTGGTCGGTGAGTGTGCGCTCGGGGTATCAGTTTTCTGAGTTGGGAAAATTACCTCAAAAAAAATGGGAAGAGTTAAAAAAATCCGGAGAGGTTTCTTTTGATTTTGATGAAGAAAAGTGGCTGGAGGGGCGAAAAAATGAGGAGGCTTTGCTTTTGTTGGATGGTTTGTTGGGGATTGGGGCTTCTGGGCCTCTTCGCTCACCACTGAGAGAGGAATCGGCGTGGATGAATAAAATGCGGATCGATTTAGGTGCTGAGGTTGTTGCGATGGATGCACCATCGGGTTTGAACGCCGATACTGGAGAGGTTTATGAAGGGGGAGTGATCGCTGATGTAACGCTGACCGTGGGAGTTCCCAAGGTGGGGTTGTTAATGCCGTCTGCAACTCCTGTGACTGGGGCGATGGAGGTGGTTCCTTTGAAGGCGTTGCCAGTTCCCAATGATGATTCGCCAAGCCTCGTGGATGCGGTTTTCCTGAAAAGTTTTTTACGGAGGCGTCCTCATGATTTTCATAAAGGAAATGCTGGTCGGGTTGGTATTTGGGCTGGGTCACCTGGGATGTGGGGCGCTGCGGTGTTATGCGCTCAAGGAGCGATGAGGTCGGGCGCTGGGTTAGTGACGGTGTTTGTGTATGATGAACATTATCCATTACTTGCTTCGATGATGCCTCCAGAGGTGATGGTGCGTCCGGTTCGCACGCTCAAAGAGATCCGAAAATTTAAATTGGATGCGATGGCTATGGGGCCTGGGATCGGTGCTTCAGAGGGGCAGAGCCATAAAAAATGGTTTTCTCTGCTGAAACATTTGGACTGTCCTATGGTGCTGGATGCCGATGCGCTTAACCGATTGGCGGGTGTGTCACTTGTGAAATATTTGCGAGAAAATCACGTGCTGACTCCGCATCCAGGTGAGATGGCGCGCTTGTTCCCAGAGGGGGAGCATCTCGGACGATTGGAGAAAGTGAGGGCGTTTACAGAGCATTACCCAGGGACAACCCTTCTTCTGAAAGGCGTGCATTCTTTGATCGCTCAAAGAGGAGAGCCTTTGGCGGTGAATGGTTCGGGGCATTCTGGGATGGCGTGTGGTGGTCAGGGGGATGTGCTGACGGGGGTGATTGCAGGGTTGCTTGCGCAGGGGTATTCTTCGATGGAGTCTGCGAGTCTTGGCGCTTGGCTGTGTGGGCGTGCTGCGGAGTTGGCGGTTAGTCGTGGCGGTCAGTCTGTGGAATCTCTGAGCGCGGGGGATGTTCCGCATTTTTTAGGAATGGCTTATCGGGATATTTGGAATGCTTGAGAGTGTGATTTTTTATTGATACCCCTTTGCTATTTTTCGGGAAGGTGTTACTTGTTCTGCACGAAATCAGTAGAACTATATGCCTCTTTTATCTACAGAAACGACAACTGAAAAAAGGTCGAAAACCCAAACGGTAACTCGGAAGGAGACGCCTTGGAATGTTGTGGTGTTTGATGATCCTGTGAACCTGATGGAGTATGTGGTTTTGGTGTTTAAACGAGTTTTTGGCTATTCTGCAACTAAGGCAAATCGAATGATGCTTGAGGTGCACGAGCAAGGGCGTTCGATTGTGTGGACTGGCGGGCGTGAGAAGGGGGAGTTTTACGTGCAACAACTTCATGGGCTTCAGCTCAGGGCAACCCTAGAAAAGGCATCATGAAATTGGCGTTGAATGAACAGGGTGGGTTGGCTTTGTTGGTTGAGTCCGACATGGATTGGTTTGTGTTGGATTCAATCGTTGATGACATCAAGAGCCCTAGGCATTTGGCGGAATCTCTGGCGAGTTTAATGGACGATGAGAGCGAGTGGGATGAGTGGGTGGTTCCAGAGTTAGTTGAGGGGTTTGATGCACAGTGTGATCACGTGACTTCTGCAATCAATCAGGCTCGAAAAATGGAGACTCCTCAGGTTGAGATCACCCGTGAAGACGCGGATCTTTGGTATGGGGCGTTGAATCAATCCCGCCTTGCGCTTCAGGCTCGATACCGCTTTGATGCTCTTTCTCCAGAGCAGATGGAGTCTGAAGAAATTCATCAAGCCTACCTGAGAGATCGGTTTTATTCCTCGATCCAGAGCGTTTTACTGGAATATGTGATGCAGTGATGAGGAGTGGACTTTAACTTTCAATTTTAAATCTTCAATGAGACCTATATCAGTTCAAATTCAGTCCGTTATGGAAGCGTTCGGCCCGCATGGATGGCAGTATGAACACCTTGAGGGGCGCGATGTGATTCGCGCGGTGTTTAGGACGTATCATACGCAGATACATCTGCATGCTCAGGCATTTCCTCAACTCAATGCGCTTTCTGTGGTGGGGGAAACGCTTATGGAGTTGGAGGTTGAGCAGGAACCCGTGGTGCTTGAGTTGTTGGCTCGAGCTAATAAAAGCCTGACGTTGGGAAGTTTGGAGTATGATTTAGACCGCTCACAGTTGATGTTCCGTATCACTAATTTGTTTGAACGTGATAAATTTGATGCCGATATTATTTCATCGATGGTGCATGCGGCCATTGCTGAGGTGGATCGGATTACGCCTTATGTTTCCGTGGTGCAACAGACGCCCGAGGATTTGCTTGATGAACTTTCTGTTGAGCGTTTGTTGCTCCGCGATGATTTGATTCCGCCCGTTCCCGGGGATGATATGGATTATTAAAAAAAATCGGAAGTGAGGCGCCTCTATGTTTTGTATGTTTATAGGACGTAGTTCACAAAGGCGATGACGTGGCAGGCGCTCCCGCCTAAGACAAAAAGGTGCCAGATTGCATGATTGTAGGGGAGTTTTTCCCAAGCGTAAAAAATAACGCCTAGCGAGTAGGTGATTCCACCAGCTACAATCCAAGCAATCCCTTCAGCGGGGACGTTAGCTATGAGTTGTTTGATGGCGACGATGATGATCCAGCCCATCACAAGGTAGAGTGCGGTTGATAGTTTGCTGTCTTTTTTTCCTGTTCCGATCGTTTTGAGTAACACGCCCGCAATGGCGCAGGACCAGACAATTCCAAAGATCGACCACCCCCAAGTTCCACCTAGGCCAACGAGGGTGAGAGGTGTGTAAGAACCTGCGATGAGAAGGTAAATGCAGACATGGTCAAATATTTGAAAGAGCTCTTTTGTTTTGGGCTTTGTGACGATGTGGTAAAGCGTTGATGATGCGTAGAGGAGGATGAGGCAGATGCCAAAAATACTGGAGCTTACGATGCGTATAGGATCGCCGTGGGACGCTAAAATCATGGCAACAAATCCCCAGATGCTCAGAAGTGTGGCTATGCCGTGGGTAATGGCGCTGGCTATTTCTTCGGAATGTGTGTCGCAGAGGTGAGAGCGTTGTTTGTTTTTCATTTGGCTCATACGCTGGTCAATAAAGCTCGGATTTTTAAAAAAGCGATTTTTTTTGAGGAAGGCTATGGCTTGAAAAATAAAAAGTCGCAGACCGGAATAGCCTGCGACTTTTTAGAAATATTTTTTAACGACTAGCTTTGGCGGCGTGCTTGCACTGCTTTAGCAAAGTCGGAGAACATGGTCTCCGTGGTGTCCCAGTCGATACATTGATCGGTTACCGATTGCCCATAGGTCATCTCATCGAGATTACTGGAGAGCTTCTGAGCGCCTGCGACAAGGTTACTTTCAACCATAACCGAAGTGATGGTTTTGCAGCCTTCTGAGATTTGTTCGCAAAGTGATTTCGCAACTTTTGGCTGGTTGTGGTAGTCCTTGAGTGAGTTGCCGTGTGAGCAGTCGATCATGACGGATTGGGGAAGCCCGCAGCTTTCGAGTTGCTCTGTTACAGATTGGATACTCTCGGTATCGTAGTTGGTGCCTTTGGAGGATCCGCGGAGAATGATGTGGCAGTCTTCATTTCCTGAAGTTGTCACGATGGCAGAAACGCCTTCTTTGGTAACGGATAGGAAGTTGTGGGGGCGGGATGAGGCTTGGATGGCATCGAGCGCAATTTGGTTTGAGCCACCTGTTCCGTTTTTAAATCCGACTGGCATGGAGAGACCAGAAGCGAGTTCGCGGTGGATTTGAGATTCCGTGGTGCGTGCTCCGATAGCCCCCCAAGAGATAAGGTCTGCGTAGTATTGGGGAGAAATGGTATCGAGGAATTCGGTTCCTGCAGGAACTCCCATTTCGTTTAACTGTAAAAGGAGTTCGCGTGCAACACGGAGACCGTGGTTGATGTCGAATGAACCATCGAGGTGTGGATCGTTAATGAGTCCTTTCCATCCAACGGTGGTGCGTGGTTTTTCAAAATAAACGCGCATGATGATCAGGAGGTCATCTTTGTATCGGTCGGCAGCGTCTTTGATGAGTTTGGCGTATTCGATGGCAGCTTTGGTGTCGTGAATCGAGCAGGGGCCGACCACAACGAGAAGTCGGTCGTCGGAGCCGTTTAATATAGCGGCAGTTTGGCTGCGCGCATTGGCGACAACATTTGATGCTGTATCAGAAAGAGGCAGGTAGTAGGAAAGAACTGCCGGAGAGATTAAAGGGCGAATGGTTTTGATGCGAAGATCGTCAATTTTGGAATGACTCATGCGCGGGTTATTAGATGCGAAATGGCAAAAACCAATCAAAAACTCAAAAAATTAAAGAATTTTAACTCTTCCTGATCTTGTTTCGCCTTGTTCGTTCGCTTGCCAGTATTCACCAGAATCGGGTTCAAAGCAGGTAAGCCATCCTCCTCGATTGTATACTCCCGTATCGATGCAGATGGCATGTTTCTTAACGGTTGGGACGGGTGGTCGTTGAGGGGTATGACCGCAGATGATTTTTTTGCCGGATTGATGTTGCTTGGTTTTTTTGAAGCGAAGCCAGAGAACGTCGTATTCAATTTGCTCATCCATGTTGAGGTTGGGAGCAAGGCCAGCATGCACAAAAATATGCCGATCTGTTTCATGGAAGAGTTTGCAGGATTTGAAAAAATCCCAATAACGATCTTGGATGTCTTCAACTTCAATAGCTTCAAAAGAATCGAGAGTTGCAATGCCCCCGTTGATTAGCCAGTGCATGACATTTTCAGGATAGTTACGCGAATCCAAGATCATGGCTTCATGGTTCCCTTTTAGCGTGATGAGGTTGTGAGTTTCTCGAAGCTCGAGAAGGTAATCGATAACTCCTTTCGAATCGGGACCTCGGTCAATGTAATCACCGAGGGTGACAATGGTATCGTCAGGGGAAAATTTTACAAAATCTACAAGCGTTTTCAGGGATTTGATACAGCCGTGAATATCTCCAATGGCTAAAGTTCGCATAATGGTTATTCCTATAAAAAAGACGGATTATTGACGAGTAAATAATGAAAATGAACTCGTTTTCGGATGCTCCGATTGCTTTTAACGGTCGGCAAGGAAGCTAGAAATGGCGAGCCGTATCCCTTTTGCTTTGTCGAGAGTCTCTTGGTATTCTTCCGAGGGATCTGAGTCGGCAACGATGCCCGCTCCAACGTGATAGCTAAGCGTGTTTTTTTCTCTGACGAGCGTGCGAATGGGGATGTTAAATTGAGTTTCTCCATTAAATCCGATGTATCCAAGGGCTCCTGTGTAAAGCCCCCGAGGCACGGGTTCGAGTTCGTCAATGATTTCCATGGCTCGTTTTTTGGGAGCGCCCGTAATGCTTCCTCCTGGGAAACACGCGGCTATGGCATCGAGGTGGTCGGTGTTTTTTTTCAGAGTTCCTGAGACTGTGGATACGAGGTGGTAAACTTGTTCCAATTTTTCCAGAGTAAGCATTTCGTCCACTTGGACGCTACCAAACTCGCAGACTTGACCAATGTCGTTGCGCTGTAAGTCCGTGATCATTGTGAGCTCCGCATTTTCTTTGGGGGAGTTGAGCAGTTCTTGGGCTAGAGCTCGATCAGCTTCAGGGGTGTCGCCTCTGGGGCGGGTTCCTTTGATGGGGCGGGTTTCGATGTGTTTGCCACTGATTCGGAGGAACGTTTCAGGGGAAGAAGATAGGATTTCGCGTTGATCCAATTGCGCCCACATCGCAACAGGAGCCGGAGTGGACGTTCGCAATTTTTGGTATAGGGGGAACAAGGAGCCACCCGAAATGTCCGCTGAAAATTGTTGGGTGAGGTTGACTTGATAAATATCTCCAGCGGCAATGTATTCGTGAATGCGTCGCACTCCCGATTCGAAGTCTTCTTGAGTGCTTGTTGCGTGGAAATTTGAGATGGTCGGTGGGGTGTTCGAGGGGGAATTCGGGGCGGTGCTGTTCTTTTTTTGAAAGGCTTCGGTAAGTCGTCCGCATTGCCACCACTGTTGTTTTTCGTGGAGGTAGATGAGCATTTCTGGATACATACCAAAGGTAAATGCGCCATCGTAGTCGATCCATCCACAAGCTCCACCTGTGGGGAATCCAGAGGATGGAAGATGCGATGGGTAACGTTGAATCGCAGTGCGAAGCATTTCAATATCTTGAGCGTTGTGGATATTTCCTTTGAGGATTTCAGTAGGGCGAGCGGCAATGATGGAGATCGGAGCCGCGGAGCGAGAGGGGAGGTTGCCCGCCGTGTCAAAAAACACCATGTTGGGGAG
>CAZOWD010000015.1:15126-18308 GCA_964583225.1 uncultured Verrucomicrobiales bacterium
CCCATTATATGGAGGTGTTGAAATTTTGTGCGTGAGGTTCGTGCTGAAATATGGTTTTCATCGGGCGTGACATTGCCAGCTCAACCATTAATCGATTACTTGCGTCAGCTTGAGGCGCAGGGGCAGACGTATGTAAACGTGGATGATGATGCGCGGTTATTGTTGCGGGAATTTTATCGAAGAGCTCGGAGTGGAGCTCAAGGTGGTGCACAAAGTAGATCGCAGGAAGGGGCAAAGGTAGCTTCGCCGGCTCCAATGACTTCGTCTGCTACTCCTGCAGTTTCGCAGTCCGCCCCTAATGTTGTCGCTTCTAATCCGCAATCTGGAGGTGTCGTTGTAGGAAGCGGGAACGAAGATGAAAAGATTGCGAGTTTGAAACAACAAGCCGCTAACTGGGCTCCCGCGAAGACAACGGGTTCGTTTCGGGAGACGCTTGTATTTTCTGCGGGAAATGCACAGGCGGATTTGATGTTGGTGGGGGATGCTCCTGGGTTTGATGAAGAGCGTTTGAGAGAGCCATTTGTGGGGAAGGCTGGCCAGAAGTTGGATGCCATATTGAAGGCAATGGGCACCGCTCGCGAGCAAGTTTATATTTCAAATATTGTGAAGTTTCGTCCGAAGATGTCGAACCAGACGACAAATAACCGGAAACCTACTGCTGAGGAATTGAGTGTTTGGCTTCCCTTTATTCGGGAAGAGGTGAAGGTGGTGGCTCCGAAGGTGATTATCGCTTTAGGCAAAACTGCTGCTCAGGCATTGTTGGGCGTGGAGAAATCTGTGGAGGAAATGCGAGGGCAGTTTTTCAAGTATGAAGGGGTAGATTTGCGGGTGACGTATCATCCTTCGTATATTTTGAACGAAGGGGCGACTCCTGAAAAACGAATGCTTTGGTTGGATATGTTGAGTGTGATGGAGCGCTTGCAGATGCCTATTTCAGAGAAGCAACGCGGGTATTTTGCTAAGAAATAGCGAGGCTCTCGGGCTTTGAAAAATGTGGAAGGTGAGATTCTTCGCTTGCAGAAGAGCTAGATTGTGGGACGTTGAGGCATGTCAAAGAGTCATCCTTTTTTTGCAAAAGATTATCATATCCGCTGGTCCACTTTAACGCCTGATCATGTTGAGCCCGATATTGCTCAAGCGTTGGAAAATTCTGAAAAATCGCTCGATGCGATTCGGAAACTTGATGATAGCGAGTTGACGTATGAAAATACGTTTGCGGCTCTGGAGACAGCCTCTGAGGATTTGGATCGGGCATGGGGTCGCTTGAATCACCTCGATTCGGTGAGCAACAACGAGGAACAAAGAGCTGCGCTTAATGCTGTGTTGCCTCAAGTTTCTGCATTTTATTCTGCGATTGCACTGGATGAGGCTCTTTGGGCTAAACTGAAGGCGTTTTCAGAATCTCCAGCGGCCAAAGAATTGGATGAAACGAGGAAGCGGTTTGTGGAGGAAACGTGCGCGAGCTTTATCCAGTCGGGTGCTGAGCTTCCCGCTAAAGAAAAATCGCGTATTTCTGAGATTCAGGCTCGCTTGTCTGAGATTACTCAGAAGTTTAGTGAAAATGTGTTAGATTCTACCAATGCTTGGGAATTAGTCATTGATGATCCCGCTCGCCTATCGGGGCTTCCCGATTCTGCGATTGATGCCGCTTTGGCGGATGCGCAGGCGAAAGGTTTAGGGGATGAGGAGCATCCTAAATGGCGGTTTACGTTGCAATCACCTTCGATGGGCCCCGTGATGGAGTATGCCGACGATGAAGATTTGCGGAAAGAAATTTGGGAAGCCGGTGGGACGGTTGGCTTAAAAGGAGATTTTGATAACACCGAGTTGATTTGGGAGATTTTGAAGTTGCGTCACGAAAAGGCGAAGCTTTTAGGTTTTAAAAACTTTGCGGATCTTACTCTGGAGCGCCGTATGGCGCGTAATGGAGAAACGGCCATTAAGTTTACAGAAGATTTACACGATCGCATTTCAGAGCGTTTTCAGGAGGAAATGGAATCGCTGAAGCTTTGGAAAGCTGAGCAGACAAATACAGAGCCTTCTTTGATGAAGCCTTGGGAAGTATCTTATTGGGCTGAAAAACGCCGCAAGGCTGAATATGATTTTGATGATGAGGTGCTTCGCCCTTATTTCCCATTGCCTCAGGTGATGGAGGGGATGTTTGATATTGTTAGTAAACTTTACAATATTCGGATCGAAGAGCGTGAGACGGGAGAAGATATTGAAGTTTGGCATCCAGAGTGCAAATTTTATGATTTATTTGATCGGGAAACCAATGAGCTTTTGGGTTCGTTTTACGCCGATTGGCATCCGCGCGAAAGTAAGCGTGGAGGTGCGTGGATGAATTCATTTGAAACGGGATTGCCTCCAGTAAATGGAGAACCTCGAGAGCCTCATCTGGGATTGATGGTTGGAAATATGACCAAGCCGATTGGGGATAAACCTGCGCTGATGACTCACCGGGAAGTAGAAACAATTTTTCATGAGTTTGGGCACTTGTTGCATCACTTGTTAGGAAATGTGACCGTAAAATCGCTGTCGGGAACTAACGTAGCTTGGGATTTTGTGGAACTGCCATCTCAGATTATGGAGAATTTCTGTTGGGCGCGTGGTAGTTTAGATCTCTTTGCGCGCCATTACGAAACGGGTGAGGTGATTCCTGATGAGATTTACCAGAAAATGATTGCGGCTAGAAATTACATGAGTGCTTCTGGCTTTATGAGGCAGTTGTCCTTCGGTAAGTTAGATTTGGATCTTCATATGAAAATTGAGGAGTATGAGGGGCGTGATCTCGATGAAGTTGATCGTGAAATTTTGGCGGACTACCGCGTGCCAATGGCATGTGAATCCCCCAGTATGGCGCGTCGCTTTAGCCATTTGTTCTCTTCTCCTACAGGATATGCGACGGGGTATTATTCTTACAAATGGGCCGAAGTTTTGGATGCTGATGCCTTTACTCGTTTTGAGAAAGAGGGAATTTTAAATCCAGAGACGGGAAAAGCTTTTCGTGAATGTATATTAAGTAAGGGAAATTCGCGACCTGCCGATGAGCTTTACCGAGATTTCATGGGGCGTGATCCTGATCAGACTGCCTTACTGGAGCGATCTGGCTTGGCGTGATGGAAATAATACCGCCCTTTTACCAGTGATAAGTTGACTCAGGTTCTTTTTTCTTTTAGAAA
>CAZOWD010000016.1:0-18221 GCA_964583225.1 uncultured Verrucomicrobiales bacterium
TAACCGCCCCTTAGTGGTTTTGGAAGAGTTCCTATCGTTCCAGGACGATCACGCATTCTAGGTGACGCGTTTGCGGGAAAAGGTCGAAAGGTTGCACGGTTGTGAGTTTGTAATCAGCGGCGAGGAATTCTTTGAGATCGCGCATTTGGGTTGCTGGGTTGCAAGAGATGTAAACGACCTTGTTTGGGCTGAATTTAAAAAGTTGGTTGAGAAATTCCTGATTGCATCCTTTGCGTGGGGGGTCGATCACAACCGTTGTTTCGTCGGCAGGAAAACTGATATCTTTAAAAATGGCTTCGGCGCTAGAAGCTAGGAAGGTGACATTGTCGATGTTGTTTAGTTCGGCATTTTTCTGTGCCCAATCGGCTGCTGTTTCAGAAACTTCGACGCCGGCCACTTTGTCAAATTTATGGGCGAGACAGAGTGAAAAAAGTCCTGAGCCACAGTACGCATCTACAAGGTATTTTGATCCTCCTTCAGAGGCTTGCTTTGCCACGTATCCAGTGAAATCAGGAAGGATAAATGGATTGTTTTGGAAAAAGTCGCCTGCGAGGAAATGGAATGTGACATCGCCGTTATCGGTGGTGACGGTTTCGGAAATCGGCGCACGGTGATTGGTTTCGACTCGTCCTTGGGTGGCTCTGAGCAAAAGAGTGGCGTCTTTTTTGTAGCGTTTGGCGTTATCGCGTGCTTCTTGACGAATGCTTGGAAGAGCTTCGTTGATTTCATCCATAGCGATGGGGCAGTTTTCTACATCTACGAGGTGACTGCGTTGGCCTGCGAGCAAAAATCCGATATCGCCAATTTGCCCATTGCGAGGGCGTTTGAAGTGTGGGGTGATTTTAGAACGGTATCCCCATTGCACAGGTGATGGTATGGTGGGTGATACTTGAGTGTTGATGCCAGCCATGTGCGATAGAAGTTCTTCGACTTGGCGCGTTTTCCACTCGAGTTGTTTTTCGTAGGAGAGGTGTTGATATTGACATCCGCCACACTTGCCAAAGAGTGGGCATTTGGGAGAAATGCGATCGGGAGATTTTGTTATTATTTTTACGAGATCTGCTTGGCTGTGACTTTTATCGTTTCTAAAAATGCGCGCTATGACTTTTTCGCCAGGGAGCGTGTGGGGGACAAAAACGACCCAGCCGGGAGCGTCAGCATCTTGCCCGTCAATCTGGACGCGGGCGATTCCCACCCCGAGGTTGCTTAAGCTTGTGATTTCAACTTCTATTTCTTGATGGTAGCTAAAGGGGGTGTCTTTGAATTTCTTAGGCTGGCGCATGGGGTGTGTTTAATTGTATTTGAGTGAAATGCCAATCCTCAAAAGGGGAGAATCCTTGAAAATTACAGGGGATTTGTTGAGAAAAAGGCATAAAAAAACCGAGCGGGTAAGCTCGGGTTGACGGGGTGAGTTGTGAGAAATTAGAAAGCGAAGAGTTTGTATAAGTAGCCCTACCAGGACTCGAACCTGGAAATGCGGAATCAAAATCCGGTGTGTTACCAATTACACTATAGGGCTCTTGTGGAGAGATTTTTCAATCTCATGAAGAGTGTCGTTAGGAACTTTCGGCTGGTTCGGCGGGCGGTTCCTGCTGACGCGGGAGTCTTTAGGGCAGGTTTTGGAAATATGCAATCATTAAATGAAGGAAAATTGCAAAAAATTAAAATTCTCCGCTTTTCAGGAGTCCTAAATTGGTGTTCAATGGGCGGACGCAGCCAACTCAGGGTAAAATTGAGTTTCTTGCGCTCACTATTCTACCTTTCCACTGACCATGAAAAAACATCCTTTCTTTTTGATCGCCATTTCAGCAATGACGATGCTTGTGGCTTGTTCTGCTAAGGACAAAACCACTGTGAAAACAACACCGAACAAAGCCTATCGCACGCCGGCTGTGAGCGCTCCCGCAATGCGGAATCCGAATATTTCGTTGCCTAGTGATATTTCGAGCGTTAAAGGAATTAGCTATTCTCGAGTAAAAACGAATTTACCCTACATTGCGATAACGTTTGATGACGGCCCGAATCCTAAAAACACTCCGCGTTTGTTGGATATGCTCAAAAAGCGCAACATTAAGGCTACTTTTTATGTAGTAGGAAAAAATGCGAGCCAGTATCCAAGTATTATTCGTCGCATTGTTGCTGAGGGGCATGAAATTGGAAGTCATTCGTGGTCACACCCGAATTTCTCTAAAATGAGTGATTCTGCGATTCGCGCTGAACTCACTAAAACGGAAAATGCTATTGTTGCTGCGAGCGGGGTGAGACCTAGGACGCTTCGTCCTCCATATGGAGCATTACGTTCAAGCCAACGAGCATGGGTAAATAAAGAGTTTGGGTATCGGATTATTCTTTGGGATGTTGATCCTTTGGATTGGAAACGCCCTGGTCCTTCGGTGGTGACTTCACGTATTTTGAGTCATACTCACAACGGTTCGATTATATTGGCGCATGACCTTCATAAATCAACGGTGGATGCGATGCCTGCAACGTTGGATGGCCTATTACGCCGTGGCTTTAAGTTTGTGACGGTTTCTCAATTAATTGCTTTGGGTCAATCAACGACACCTCCTACCAATACCACGCCAGCTCCAGCGATGGCACCAGTTAGCACTACGCCTGAACCAACGATGGGGATGGGGCTGTAAAAAAAGTAGATTTGCTGGCTGAAAAGCACCGTCAAACGCGTTTCTTAGCGTTGTGAGGTTTGGATTTTGTTGCTTGCTGAACCATAAACTATGTTCGGAGAAGATTATTTTAGATCGCGTGGATGTCTCGCTGACTTGGCGCAGCGTGTTCTAGAATTAGCTGAACGAACGGGCGCCGACGCCACACCTTTGTTGTCTGGTGAGGGCGCTGAAGGATTAGAAAGCCCTTTTTTATTTCTGACTTGCGGGGAGGCGCTGTCGGGCAAATCGATGGTGCTGAATGGTATTTTTGGTGGGGATGTCTGCGAAATGGCATCGGAGAGGAGTTCCGTGGGAAAACCTCCCCGATTGCAGTGGTATAAGTTTGCTGAAAAGTATCAAAATAAAACGATCACTCCGCTCGTTGAAGAGTGCTATCGCCCCGTTGAATTTTTAAAGAATTTCAACCTGATCGATACGCCTGGAATTGACCTAAAGGGGGTGAATGCTTCAGGGGAGGAAGTTCAGGGGATCATACAACGTTTTTTGCCTTCGGTGGATATCGCGTTGTGGGTTGTTCCTGTGAGCAACCCTTGGGGAGCTTCATTTTGGAAGTTTTTTGCTGATCAGAACGAGGCTGTTTTAAAAAAATCAGTGATTGTTTTACAGCAGACTGATTTAAAAAATGAGGGAGAGTTGAAGGTGATTCAAGGGCATGTGAAAGATTTGGCAAAGCAACGCCTTGGATTTGTGCCTCCTATTTTTCCCGTTTCAGCTAAAAGGGCGGTGATGGCGAAGCGCGCTGAGCCCGTGGATGTGCAGCAATGGAAACATAGTGGGTTTCCTGAGTTGGAGCAGTTTATAGAAGATCTGGTGTCGAAATCTCCCGCTCGTTTACAAATCCTGCTTGGGGTAAGGAAGGCGCTGGCTGAGGTGCTTCGAAGTATTGAGTATGCCGTGGAAGATCGCGCCCGCTTGTTGAAGGATAATGAAAATTTTCTAAAGGAATTGGAAGATGAAGTTGAGGCTGAGCGCAAAAGGAATTCGGAACAATTTGCCGTAAAATTTGCCGTGATGCGTGATGTTTTTGCGGGGAAAAACCAAGATGTAAAACGCTACGTGCGCCGAAAACTTGGTTTTAAATCAACGCTGAAAAGTTTATTTTTAGCTGAAAATACAGCAAAAGTTATTGAGGTTCGGCTCATTGATATGATCGAGGCTTCCGTGCAAGCACAAGCGGATCAGGATGGTGTCGATGTGGTGGAGGGGTGCCGCGAGCACTGGGAAACTGTGCGTCCTCGAGTGAAAGAGCGATTGTCGATAACGCTGGGTGAATTTGATGCGCTGGAGGGGGAAATTGATACGATCCGAGACGCTTTTAAAGAACGCATGGGTTTTTCTGCCCGTAAGGCTTTATTTGATATGAGGATTCGCAAAGCGATTAATCCAACGATTGTGGCACGCCGAGAGAATTTGAAAAGTTGGGTTTACGCCACGTTGGTGATGTTGATTTGCGCAGGTGTATTGGGCGCGTTGCGTTTGGGCCCAGCATCGTATCCCAACTTGCCAGCGTTCGTCTGTTTGTTTTTTGCTGGGTTTAGCTTGTCGTTTTTCGCGATTCGAGTGCGTTTGACGGCAAAAAAAATAAGTAAATCACTGAGCCAGCGTTTGGCGAGTGAGCGATTTACGTTTATCCAAGCCTTGGAGCAGGACTACAAAGAGGGGATTTGGAGTTTTTATTCCGCGTATGGGAATTTACTGGGGAGCGTTCGCCAAAGCATTTACAAAGCTCAGCAAGACCATCAACCCAATTTGGAGCAGAGAAACCGTCTCTTCCTTGAGTTGATGATCCTTGAGCAGGGATTTTAATGATGATCGGTTGCTGTAAACGGTGATCCTTGAGTTGAGGTCGTTTTCAGAACTTTCATTTTGAACGGAGCCAGAGCTTCTTCGATTTTTTTAGCATCGTAGTCGCTTTTATTGGCGTAGAGAATATTGATGTCGTAGTTGATGTAAGCAGCAGAGACGCCTTTGAGTTTTTCTAAGGCCACACGGGCCTTTTCGTTTGTTGCTGCTCATCCCAAGCCACTTACGTTGAGCGTGTAAGTGATGGTCGGGAGGACGGTTTGCGTTTTTTTGAAAGACTTTAGAGTGATGCCGTAATCGTTAAATGCTTTTTGGGTGGTTTTTTGGTCGAGGGTTTTTCCGTCTTCCATGATGATCGTGGCTCTAAGCCCCGAAAAAAGAACATTTTTAATGCCACCTAAACTTTGAAGAGCCGAACCGACTCTTGATCCGAGGTTTCATCCGCCTCCTGAGAATTCTAAAATATAGGTCGGAATCGTTTTTTTGACCTGAGGTGCTGAGTTTTTGGCTTTGGATGTTGGGCTATCCGTTTGCGAAGTTTGAGCGTGGAGGGGGAGTAGGGTTAATCCTAATCCCGCAAGCCCCATGATGGGGACGGTGAATCGAGTGATTTTCATAGAGATATCTTGGTAAGATTTTTTCAGTATAAAGGCGTTTTGTTTTTTTGCAAGAAGGTGGAAAGTTTTTTGTGATGCAGTGAAATTCAATAGTTGTCGGAGCCTCTTTCGCTAGGTAACGTTTTTCGCGATGGGCGATATGAAAGTTGAAGTGATTTACCGCGGAGGCGCGGAACATAGTTTGGTTGGTTTTCTTTCGGAGTTAAAAGACGGTCGGATTTCTTTTGAATATTTTCCTGGCTGGGTTGCGCGTGGAATTGAGTTGTCGCCTTTTTATTTGCCGAACTCGACGGAGGGACCCGTTGTTTCTCCGACTCCAAGTTTTGGACCTCTTTTTGGTTTGTTTGCTGATAGCTTGCCCGACTGGTGGGGTGAGCAGATGATGAAATGTTATTTTGAAGACAAAGGGATTCCGTGGGAAAAGGTAACTCCTTTGCAAAAGTTAGCCTGCACGGGTGACTATGCCATGGGGGCGATGGCTTATGAATCTGTTGCCTCCGAGGATAGTTTTCGCGCAGAGCTTACCGTCAAGGTGGCGAATTTATTGAAAAATGCGCATTCTTTGTTGCGAGGTGAAACGGAAACGTTGTTGCCAGGATTGATTCGTTCCGCTTTGGCATCGGGGGGAGCACAGCCCAAGGTGTTATTGGGATTTAATGAGGATTTTACGCAAGCCGCTGCAGGTGGTGGACGATTGCCTTCGGGGTTTGAGCGTTGGTTGTTGAAGTTTGATTTAGATCCTGAATATGAACAGGGGAGGGAAGAATATGCCTACTCGCTGATGGCAAAAGCTGCAGGGATTGATATGGCAGAGACGCATTTGCTCGATAGCGGAAAGGGCGCGTGCCATTTTATCTCTAAACGTTTTGATCGTCCAGGCGCGTCGCGTCGACATGTTCAAACCTATTCTGGTCTGACGCATACTTTGGTGCGCGATGGGTTGGAATATGGAGATCTTTTAAACGTAACTCGGGAGCTTACGCGAAGCCATGCGGATGTAGTTGAGGTGTTTCGTCGGGCTTGTTTTAATGTGTTAGCAGGAAACGATGACGATCATGGAAAAAATCACGCGTTTCTTATGGATTCGGAGGGGGAGTGGCATGTTTCGCCCGCTTACGATCTTACTCGATCCGATAACCCGTTAGTGGATGGAGTGAGGGCCGCAGGAGTGAATGGAAAATTTGCTCATGTAAACCGCTTAGATTTAAAAGCTTTGGGGGAGGCTCACGGGGTGGAGCATTGTGATGATATTATTGAACAGGTGATTTTTGCTATTAACGACTGGCCGTATTGGGCGGAGCAAGCGAAGATGTGCCAGTATCGGGCTGAGCAGATTCAGAGCGAGATGCCTGGGACGGGCGCGTGAGATTTTTTTATAAAAAAAAGCGGCTCCGATCGTTCGGAACCGCTTGATGAATCAATGAATAACGGGTGGCTTCCTATGCCTCGGCTTGGTCGAGGATTTGGTTGAGCACATAAGGAAGAATGCCGCCGCTGAGGTAGTAATCAACTTCCGCTGGTGTGTCGATACGGACAACGAGTGGAATGTCAAAACTTTCACCATCTGCGGGAGTCACGGTGAGCGTGGCGTCTTGCATCGGAGTGAGTTTGCCAGCGAGCCCCGTGATGCTAAATGTGGCATCGGCGAGGTTTGCGACCTTATCGTAATCCGCTTTGTTTTTGAAGTTGAGCGGAAGCACGCCCATGCCGATGAGGTTGGAGCGGTGAATCCGTTCAAAGCTCTTGGTAACTACCGCCTTCACTCCGAGAAGGCTGGTGCCTTTGGCCGCCCAGTCGCGGGATGATCCCATTCCGTAGTCTTCTCCAGCGATTACGATGAGTTCGGTGCCGTCCGCTTTGTAAGCTTGGGCGGCATCGTAGATGAAGGCAGGTTTGCCCGAACCTGAAGCTGCGATTTCTTTATCGGGAGCTGGGACATCGGATGGTCCAAAGTATTGGGTGTATCCGCCCTCGGTGTTGCCACACATGAGGTTTTTGATGCGAACGTTGGCGAAGGTGCCACGGGTCATGACGCGGTCATTTCCTCGGCGAGAGCCAAAGGAGTTGAATTTTTCAACGGGCACACCGTGTTCGAGTAAGTATTTACCAGCGGGGCTCGTAGGAACGATGGCGCCAGCGGGTGAAATGTGGTCGGTGGTGACGGAATCCGCAAAAATGCCGAGGGCGCGAGCGTTGATGACGTCTTTAGCCTCGGTGGCTGGCGTGCGGGAGAATCCATCGAAGAACGGAGGGTTCTGAATGTAAGTGGAATCGTCTTCCCAAGCGTAAGTTGGGCCCGTAGGCGCTGCAATTTCTACCCAGTTTTGGTTGGCGTTATCGAGGTCGCTGTAAAGTGTGTTAAAGACCTCGGGAACGAGGGCTGAATCAATGACTTCCTTGAGTTCGTCTGCTGTGGGCCAGAGGTCTTTGAGGTAAACTGGGTTTCCGTCTTTGTCGGTAGCAATGGCATCTTGGGTGAGATCGATATCGACTCGCCCAGCCAACGCGTAAGCAACCACGAGAGGCGGAGACATGAGGAAGCTAGCGCGGACGGATCCGTGAACGCGGGCTTCAAAGTTCCGGTTTCCTGAAAGGACGGAAGCGGTTACGAGGTCGCCTTCTTTAATGGCTGTTTCGATTTCTGGGCTGAGAGGACCAGAGTTTCCGATACATGTGGTGCAACCGTAACCTACGGTGTAGAATCCGAGAGCATCGAGTTCTTCTTGGAGTCCTGTGGCTTTAAAATAATCGGTCACAACGCGGGAGCCTGGTCCGAGAGATGCTTTGACGTAGCTGGGAAGTTCAAGTCCGAGCGCGTTGGCTTTTTTTGCCACTAATCCAGCAGCTAGCATGACGCTTGGGTTGGATGTGTTTGTGCAGGAGGTAATCGCCGCGATGAGAACCGAGCCATGTTTGAGGGTGGTTGGTTCTGGAGATCCTTCGGGAGTGACGTCGCTACCCGCTTCTTTGAGCAGTTCTTTTCCTGTGGTGGAGAATCCTGCAGGAGCTGAGAGTTTCAGAGGAATTTCGATGTCGCGTGAATCTGGCGTGCGCTCAAATCCGCCCTCTGCAATGGGAGCCGTGAAGAGCGAGTTGAACGTGTCCTTAAGGTCGGTGACATTGACGCGATCTTGAGGGCGCTTGGGACCTGAAACTGCTGGAACCACTGTTGAGAGGTCGATTTCGAGGTTGGCTGAGTAGTCGATGTCTCCTTTTTCTGGGATGCCAAACATACCTTGAGCCTCGAAGTAATTTTTGACCGTGGTGCAGAGTTCTTCGGAGCGTCCTGTTCCTTTGAGGTAGGTGATGGATTCGTCATCGATGGGGAAAAATCCCATCGTTGCGCCGTATTCGGGAGCCATGTTGGCGACGGTTGCGCGGTCAGGAAGGCTGAGCGCCTTGGCGCCTGGTCCGTAAAATTCAACAAATTTTCCAACCACCCCGTGTTCGCGAAGGACTTGAGTCACGCGGAGTGTGAGGTCGGTCGCTGTTACGCCATCGGCCAAATCGCCGTGAAGGTAAACGCCTACAACCTCAGGGACGAGGAACGTAACGGGTTGTCCGAGCATTCCAGCTTCGGCTTCGATTCCTCCAACGCCCCAAGCGACAACGCCGAGTCCGTTAATCATTGTGGTGTGGGAGTCGGTTCCGACGAGTGTGTCGGGGTAGAAAACGCCCTCCTTTTCGAGCACGCCCTTGGCGAGATACTCAAGGTTGACTTGGTGGACGATTCCGATTCCTGGAGGCACAACTCCAAACGTTTCAAATGCTTGTTGTCCCCATTTGAGGAACTGATAACGTTCTTTGTTGCGGATAAATTCAATTTGAAGGTTGTTGTTGAGTGCGCTTTGCGAACCAGCAAAGTCCACTTGGACTGAGTGGTCGATTACGAGATCAACGGGAACGAGTGGTTCGACAACGGAAGCGTCAGCTCCCGCCTCAGCAGCGGCGTTACGCATGGCAGCGAGATCAACGACGAGCGGAACACCTGTGAAATCTTGAAGGACAACGCGGGCTACGGTGAAAGGCACTTCGTAGTTTCCTGGGTTGCTGGCATTCCAGTTAGCGAGGTTTTTAATATCTTGCTCGGAGACTTTTTTTCCGTCGCAGTTACGGAGAAGCGATTCGAGAACGATGCGAATGGAGATCGGGAGTCGGGCGATTTTTCCTGGATCGACGATGCCAGCGGATTCGAGGGCAGCGAGTGAGTGGAGGGATCCTTGGGAGCCTGATCCTGTTGTAAACGTGCGGATTGTATCTAGAGCCATGTGAATTTTATTAAGTAGAATTAAGAAGGAACAAGGATAGTAGGGGGAAATTATTTGTCAATAAATGAAGTTTGAAGGAATGCGTGCGCGTGTTGAGAAAAAATGTAGATGCCGCTGTGGATTTTTTTGATTTTGCGAGTATGCTTGGCTCCTCATGAGCGAAGGAAATCATTTTGAAAAAGAAAATAAGCAGCTTTTAGAGGTGCGGGATCAGGTGTCTGAGGTGGTTGTTGGGTTGAGTGATTTGGTGGACCGCTTACTTGTTTCTTTGTTGTGTAACGGGCACGTTTTAATTGAGGGGGTTCCTGGATTGGCAAAAACGCTGACCGTGAGCACTTTGGCTCAGACGCTCGGTGTGGATTTTTCGAGGATTCAGTTTACGCCGGATTTGTTGCCTGGTGACTTGATCGGAACGCTCATTTACAACCAGCAGAGCGGCGAGTTTACCCCGCACATGGGGCCCGTTTTTTCCAACATTGTATTGGCTGATGAAATAAACCGATCGCCAGCCAAGGTGCAGAGTGCATTGTTAGAGGCGATGCAGGAAAAGCAAGTGACGATCGGGACGGAAAGTTACAAGCTTGAGGAACCATTTTTAGTGCTTGCTACGCAAAACCCGATTGAGCAGGAGGGCACTTACCCGTTGCCAGAGGCTCAACTTGACCGGTTTATGCTGAAGGTGATGGTGGAGTATCCCACGCTTGAGGAGGAGCATATCATTATGAAGCGGATGTCGGTGAATCAGCCCAAAACTGAGGTGCGTTCCGTGATGTCGGGGCAAGACATTATGCAGATGCGCAAGCAGTTGGATACGATTCACACAAATGATGCGTTAGAGCGTTATGTGTTAAAATTGGTGGATGCAACGCGAAATCCAGCGACTTACGGTTTGGATGAACTCGTTCCTTTGATCAACCACGGTGTTTCGCCTCGGGCGAGTATTTTCCTCATCAAAGGCGCTCGGGCGCACGCAATGCTCGAAGGCCGAGATTATGTAACCCCTCAAGACGTCAAATGGATTGCGCCTGATATTTTACGTCACCGAATTTCCATCACCTACAAAGCTGAGGCCGAAGGAAAAGATGTGGAGTATATCGTGAAAAAAATCTTATCGACCGTGGAAACCGTTTCAGGGAGTGAGTCATGATTTTTAGCTGAGGCTAAAGAATTATTATGCTGAACCAAAAAGAGCTCGAAAACAAGGTTCGCCATATCCAGATTTACAGTCGGAAGGCGGTGCTTGAGATGCTGGCCGGTGAATACCGGAGCAGCTTCAAAGGTATGGGGATCGAGTTTGAGGACGTGCGCGAATACCAGCACGGCGACGACGTGCGTTCGATCGATTGGAACGTGACGGCGCGAACGGGAAAGCCGTATGTCAAAACGTTCATGGAGGAGCGGGAGTTGACGCTTTATTTTCTGGTCGATCTCTCGGGATCGGCTGAATTTGGAAGTGGAGAATCGAGCAAGCGCGAGGTGATGACGCGGATTTTTGCGTTGTTGGCTTTTGCCGCTGCACATAACCACGACAATATCGGGTTGATTTTATTTGCAGGGGAAGTGGAGAAGCATATTCCGCCAGGGAAGGGGAAAAATCATGTAATGCGTATGATTGATTTAATGTTGTCGCATCAAACGCAATCTCGAGGGACTTCCATTACCTCGGCTTTGCATTATTTGCATCAGGTGAGGAGTCGGCGTTGTGTGGCATTTTTGTTTTCTGATTTTCTGGATCAGGGTTATGATTCGGCACTGCGAGACGCGGCATACGCGCATGATTTTATTTGTGTGGCGCTCAGTGACCCTCGCGAGCGCGAAATCCCTCGCTCGGGTATGATCGAGCTTCGCGATGCGGAAACGGGAGAGTTGCGCACGATTGATTGTCGGGATTCACGCTTGCGAGATCGGTTGAGTGAGCGGGCAAGAATCCAAGCCAAAGATCTTAAAAACCTTTGTCACGAAGTGAATGCTGACCTGTTAATGGTTGGCACGGAGGATGATTATTTATATGAAATTGTTCGCTTCTTTAAGGCGCGAAATAACCAAAGTGCGGATGTTCGGTAAATTGTCATGGCCTAAAAATTCAGGAGGAATTTTCACTCTTGTTGTTGCCTCTTTTCTGTTGGTTTTTCTGGGGGCGTCTTGCCACAAATCAGAACCAAAGCAGAAGTCTGATTGGTTTGAGAAGTCGGTGAAATCTGATGGGGTGAAGGTGATTGTTCGCAGTTCGGATCGTTCGATTCGGACGAGTGATCTGTTGCTGTTTGAATTGACCGTGGAAAGTGATCCAAGGTATCAGGTTAAGTTGCCTGAGGTTCCTGAAAAACTCGGTTCGTTTTTTGTGGTAGATTCTCACACCGAAGTGCCTCGACTTAACGATTCTGGGCAGGTGGTTATAGATCGATCTTACTTGCTGGAACCCGACGTTCCAGGGCAGGTTGATATCCCTGAGTTGCAGGTAACCGTGGAACCTAAACCTCCTTTTAAAGGAAAAACATTTTCTCTGAAATCTCCAGCGTTATCGGTTCAAGTGCTGTCGGTCTTGGCGGGTAAAAAAGAAACGTTTCGGGACATCGCTCCAGACGTTCGCAAGCCCGAGGTGGAGTCAACATCTCATTGGCAGGCGGCGTTGTTGATGTCCACCGTGGTTGTTGCGCTTTGTTTGTTGCTGGTTTGGCGGAAGTGGAAAAAATCGGGAGACATTCAAGCGGTAAACCCTCAGCGCGATTGGGAAAATTTGGCGACGTGTTCGGCAAATGAAAAACGCAAACGGATGGAGTCGGCTCTTTCCGCATATTTGGCGACGCGTTTTTCTTTGGATTTGAAGGCGTTCGATTTTCAAGGTGTGCAGGAACAGTTGAAAGCTCAAAAGGTGGAGCTTCCGGGATTTGATGAAAACCTTGCCCGCTTCAATCGGTTTCAGTATGGCGTTGGGGAAGTCTCGGATGACGATGTGGATGCTCTTTACCAAATGTGGGACGAATGGATGCGCCACTTGCCTGATCTTTCTGAAAAAGAACGGAACCGAGGAAAGGAGATTCTCTCATGATTTTTGCGGCTCCTTATTGGTTTTTCTTGTTGCTGTTATTGCCTCCGCTGATGATTTACCAGCGCAGGCAACGGAGAAAAGATGCAGTGCTTTATTCATCGCTGGCATTGTTTGAGGGAACTCGGCGCACGTGGCGTCAGCGATTGCTCTTTATCCCGCCGCTCTGCCTTTATTTGGCATTGGCGAGCTTGATTGTTTGCTTGGCGCGTCCGCAAGTGGAATCTACGGGGAAACGTGAAGACCGTGAAGGAATCGCGATTCAGCTTCTCGTGGATATTTCCAGCAGTATGGATATGGAAGTTCAAACTCCCGACGGTCCGATGACTCGGATGGAGGTGGCTAAAAAAGTGCTGGAAGAGTTTGTGGCAGGCGATGGTAAAGACCTACCTGGGCGTCCCGATGATATGATAGGGCTTGTCTCTTTCGCGCGTTATTCTGATAGTGTGTGTCCGATGACTTTGGGGCACGACGCCTTGGTTTACATGATCCGAGAGCTCGAAATCAATGATCGTCCCAACGAAGATGGAACCGCTTATGGCGATGCCGCGGCCTTGGCTGCCGCTCAACTCAAGGCTCAGGAAGACCGCGAACTCAGCCAGCGAGGTCAAGGCGGGCACATGAAAAGCAAGGTGATTCTGTTGCTCACCGATGGCGAAAATAACTGCGGAGTTCAAATGCCACTTCAAGCTGCAGCGCTCGCAAAAGAGTGGGGGATTCGCATATACACGATCAGTTTGCAGGAAACGGAGAAGCCGAGGGAAATTGTTACAAAAAATGGAAAGTTTCTAAAACCGCAAAAGAGAACGGAATCGGATCGGATTTTGGAAAAAATGGCGGAGTCCACCGGTGGCGTGTTTAGGACAGCGCATGACTTTGATTCGCTTGCCGCCGTTTACAAAGAAATCAACGAACTCGAAAAAACGAAACTCGAAGAGGTTGAGTTTACTCAATATGACGATGCTTTTACCCCATTTGCTCTCCTCGCTCTCGGGTTGTTATTTTTCCGCTATCTCTTAACTTCCACCGTGCTTCGTATCAGTCCTTAGTGAGAACCAACGAATCCTTTTTCTAACCATGTCTCCCTTCATATTTCATCAACCATCTATGGCGTTCCTGTTTTTACTGGTTCCCGCTTTGTTGGTGATGTTTCGTCTTCGCCTGAAACGGCAACGGCAGGATATGGCTCGGTTTTCTATCGATGGAAAACGCCGGGAGTCGCAATATATTTCTATGGAGCCGTGGCGGCTTACTTTGTTGCTTTTAGCTACGTCTTTGGTGGTGTTGGGACTCATGCGACCCGCTGTGAATCCGCATGCGAAAATGATCCCGCGCGAAGGACGAGACGTGGTGTTTTTGCTCGATGTTTCTCGCAGTATGCTCGCGGAGGATCGTTTGCCAAATCGACTCCAATCGGCAAAAACATCCATTGCAGAATGTGTGGATACTCTCAAAGGAAATCGGGTCGGATTGGTTGTGTTTGCAGGCTCGTCATCGATTGTTTGTCCGTTGACCATGGATCATGATTTCTTTTTGAATAGCTTAGAAAAAGTGGGGCCTGACAGCGTGGCTCATGGAGGCACGCGGATTGCGGATGCCTTGCTCAAGGTGTGTGATAAGTTATTTTCTAACGATGACAAAGGTTACAAAGATATCATCCTAATTACCGATGGGGGAGACCAAGGCAAAGGGTTGAAAAAAGCGGCTGAGGAACTGAACAAAAAACAAATTCGGCTGATCGCTATTGGATTAGGTGATGATAAACAGGGAGCTCGAATCCCAGCAGAAAATCCTAAGAAAAACAAAGCGGATTATACGCTTTATAAAGGGCAAGTGGTGTGGACGAAGCTCGATGCTCAGGAGTTGACAAAACTTGTCAATCTCTGCGATCACGGCGCTTATTTATCGGTGGGAACCCGACAGATGAACCTCGGTCAAATTTACCACCGACTCAGCCAGTTGGGTGGCACTCAGCAATTAGCAGAAGCCAGCGTGATTGCCTACGATGACATTTTTCAATGGTTTATTGGAGCCGCGTTATTTTTGCTCATACTCATGATGTTGATCCCTCATTCTCGGAAACGTTCCTCGCTTTCTTCGGCATCTTCGGTCTCAGGAGCGGTGGTTGTATTGACGGTTCTGATGTCTCTTTTTTCGCAGACTACGCTGTATGCCAGTTCATCGGAAGAGGCTCCGTCTTTGGATGCACATGGTTATTATGTGAAAGGCAATCAGGAGTATCGAGCGGGATCTTATAAAAGTGCGGTGTCGAGCTATGAGTCCGCGCTCGAGGAAAAACCTACGGGAATGCTTCTTCGCGATGTGACATTTAACCTAGCCAATGCCTATTTAAAATTATCCGAAAAGGCTGAGACGAGTTACGATTCTTTATCGTTAGTGAATCAGAGCGTGGCGATGTATCGCAAGATTTTACGAGATCACCCCGAAGATCGAGATGCTGCCGTCAATAACGAGTTGGTTAGGATCGAACGGAGAAAGTGGGAGAAAAAAATACAAAAAGAAGAAGCGCGCCGACGGGAAATGCAAGAGGCACTGGATGCCATTCGCAAAAAGCTGATCGAGCTTATCAAACTTCAAGGGGATAACTTGCCAAAATCGAATCAAGCCAAAGAGCAAGCACCTGAAAATTGGCAGACCAAAGAGCAGGTTGTATCGGCGGGCACCGAGAAGGTTGGAGAAATGTTGGATGCGTTAAACCGTAAATTTTTCAAAGGAATCCCAGAAGATTTTAGCCCAGTAAAAGATTCTAAAACGCACACGACAAAAGCTTTGAAGAACCAAGTAGACGGCATTCAGGTGTTTCCTACAAGCTGGCCAGAAGCCTTAGCGAAGGGAAAGGTTTCGCTACAAGCGTTGCAAGCTGCTTTGGATGCTTTACCGCAGGAAGCGGATCAAGATGCTCAAGCTGCGGAGAGTGACGACAAAAAAGAGGCAAAAGATCAAGATCAGGGAGATTCCGACGATGAGGGCGATGCCGAAGAGGGAAATCAAGAAAGTGATGATGGTGACCAAGGAGAAATGATGGAGGCGGAAGCCAATCAAATGGACTTGGAGTCGATGGAGCTTCCTCCACCTTCAAATTCTCCCGATGACATCATCCGAATGAGCCAGGAAATGCAAGAATCTCGCCAAGCGTCAGGACGTAAAAAGAAAGGCAAACCCGTCGATAAAAACTGGTAATCGTCAAAAAAATACTCAAACCATGAATCGTTTTAAATCAATCACACTGCTGTGTTTTGCAACCTTTGTCTGCTTTCTGGTGAACAGCGCGCAGGCTGGGGTTCAAATGTATACTTCGATGTCGGCTAAATCTTTTTATGTCGGCGAGGAGTTTACGTTTGAGATATTGGTGAGCGGAGCTAACGAAGTTAAGGTGCAAGCTCCAGATGATCACGAGGGGCTTCAGGTGAAGTTTCTAGATCAAATAAAGCTTCCTAAAAAATCGGGGCAGAAAGTTTCTACTCAAGCGGTTCGCTTCCGTATGATGCCAACGGTCGTGGGAGATGTGCACATCCCCGTGTTTGTTGTTGAGGCTGATTCGGAGGAGTTGATGACGGGGCAGGAGGATTTTATTTCAGTCAAAAGACCTGAGCCTTACCCAGGTTTGGAATTGGTAAGAACCATCCCGAAGCGTGACGTTTATGTGGGGGAGCCAATCACTGTGGATTATCAGTGGAAATCGCCTCTGCCATTGACTGGATTCCGTGCGGTGGATTTAAAATTGCCACTTTTTTACGATCCCAACTTTAAAGTGAGGTCGTTTTATAATTGGATCGATGGCGATGATAAAGCGGCGATCGGGCTTCCCGTGGCCAATACGCGAGTGATTGGTCGGTATGGGCATTATGAAGATGCAGGGAAGTGGATCAACACCGTGAATTTTTCTAAAATTCTGATCCCACTCAATGCGGGAGAGTTTACGCTTCAGCCTGCTACGTTTTTAGGATCGTATATCGAGCCTTCGGGGACGCGACGACGTGGAGCATGGCGCACGAATTACCCAAGCTATTTTAATAATAACTTTTTTGACGCAATCGATGGCGAAAAGTTCAAAAAATACTACACGGCGTCTAAAACTCAAAAATTGCGAGTGCTTCCACTGCCCGATGAAGGGAAGCCCGATGATTTTTCAGGACTGGTAGGGAAGGTGAATGTGCATGTTTCAGCAGTTCCCAAAGTGGTGGCTGCAGGCGATCCCATCACATTGACCGTTGTGGTGGAAGATTTAGAATATCCAGAGGTGATGGAGCTTCCGCCTCTCGACAAACAGGTGGCGTTTTCACGTCAGTTTGTGATTCCATCGAAGATTTCACGCGGGCAGATCGAAAAGAATAAAAAGACTTTCATCTTCACTTTACGCCCTCGCGGGCAAGATGTTTCGGTGATCCCTGCCGTGAGGATTCCTTATTTTGATCCGAAAAGTAAAACGTATGGAGTCGCAGAATCTTCCCCAATCCCGATCACGGTGAAAGCGGCGGAAACCGCAACTGCGTTTGATGCTCAGGTGAGTGGTTCTGGTCCGTTGCGTAATTTGCTAGAGAAAAATCCCGAGGGGATTTGTGCTAATTTCACAACGCTCTCTGCGGGATATTCGGGAGTTCAAACGAAACTTTTTTGGATGTTGGTTGCGCTGTTGTTGCCTCCGATAGGTTTTGTTGTTTTTCTGAAAATGACCTCGCTAGAGAGGCTGAGTCGGCGCGATCCGGTTGCTGCCCGTGCGTTGGGGGCTATGCCGAAATTTAAAAAGTCAATCAGCCGCCTTGAGCGGATGATCGGGACTTCGGATCCAGAGTCGGTTGTCGTTCAGTTGAATGGAGTTGTGAGAGCGTATATGGCGGATCGGTTTAACTTGGTCCAGTATGCGCACACATTTGACGAGCTTTCTGAGGTCCTTCAAAAGGCTGGAATCGATGTTCAAAAAGTTGATCTTGAACCGCTGCGTCGAGTTTATCTCGCAGTAGATGAAAAAGATTACAAAAAACGCGGAACCGAGAGCTTGGATCGTGCAGGCGTTTCGTCGCTCGTGAAGTCCGTTAAACAATGTATTTTAACTCTCGATAAGTCATGAAAAATCTACTTATTTTATCGCTTTTAGCTTATTGTTTCACGTTTGCGTGGGCGGGGGCTTCCTCATCTGGTGCTCCGTTAAATGGAGGGGCGTCAGCCAACGAAAGCTCTCTCGCTAAGCAGGATGACGCTTCCATCTTTGCCGAAGCTAATCGCGTTTTTGATGAAGCGAATAAGATGGCGCTCAAAAATCCAGCCCAAGCAAAATCTCTCTATCAAGATGCTATATTGAAGTATCAGTTTTTGGTGGATCGGGGCAGGGGGATTTCTCCCGACCTTTATGCAAACTTGGCAAATGCCTATTTTTTTGCCGGAGATCACGGTCGGGCAGTGTTGTATTACCACCGCGCGTTGGATTTGGACCCGTTGCGCAGTGAAATTCGCCACAACCTGCGTTATGTCAGAAGTCTGACAGTTGATGAACTTCCTGAAACCAATACAGAGAAAGTGCTTCACGCTCTCACTTTTTGGCATCGCTGGCCTTTTGAGGTGCGTCTTACCTTGTTTGCGTTGGGGAATGTGTTGGCTTGGGCGGGGATTGCTAGTTTGTTTTACCGCCGACGCCGATGGGTTATGTGGGGCGTTGGGGGATCGGCTGTCCTTGCTCTCGTATTTGGTGGCTCTCTATGTGCTTCTTATTTTGGATGGGGATCGCGTGTGGATGGCGTGGTGATTGAACGAGAAGTTGTTGGCCGACAAGGAAACGGGTATA
>CAZOWD010000017.1:0-18096 GCA_964583225.1 uncultured Verrucomicrobiales bacterium
GAAATTTTTTGAGGTTTGTTTTTGTTGGGGGATTCTGCATGATTGGAGTCATGCAAATGCGAGAAGCTGCAGAGAAGATATTGTTTGCTCAGACTTTGGAGGAAAAGTTGTTATTGGCTCCAGAGGTGGCGAGCGATGATGCTCCGGGGAAGGCGATTGTGGTGCCTGATGCTCCAGGGCGACCTGAAGAGTTGAAGATGTGTGCGCATGGCGTGAAGGCGAGTTTTCCTGGCGTGAACCGAATGGATGAAGATTTGGAGCGTGGGAAGATGATGCATTTTTTGGCGAATCATGAGCTGATGGCAGCGGAGTTGATGGCTCTGGTGCTTTTAAAATTTCCCGATGCTCCGAAGGAATACCGCGCTGGGGTGTATGAGGCGATGCGCGAGGAACAGATGCACACGCTGATGTATATGCGGCGGATGCGCGATTGCGGGGTGCATTTTGGCGAGCTTCCTGTGAATGATTATTTTTGGAAATTGGTCGCCCCGATGGAGACTCCTATGGATTTTGTAACGCGATTGAACCTGACGTTTGAGCAGTCGAATCTTGATTTTTCCAAACATTACGCGGTGTTGTTCCGTCAGGTTGGTGACGTGGGGACGTCAGCGGTGTTAGAAAAGATTTATTTGGATGAAATTGGACACGTGGGGCATGGGGTGAAGTGGTTTAGAAAGTGGAAAGAGCAGGGGCAGACGGACTGGGAAGCGTTTAAGGTTTCGCTCACGTTTCCGCTAGCCCCAGCTAAGGCGAAGGGAATGGCGCCTGCGCCGTTTAACGTGGAAGGGCGTCGGTTAGCGGGGTTGGATGATGATTTTATACGGCATTTGGAAGTGTGTGAGCAGTCGCGTGGACGCACGCCTGTGGCGTATTGGTTTAACCCTAATGCCGAGTCCTCAGTGCTGGAGCGCGTGAGCGGTAAGAAGTTTCAGCCCAATAAAATGGAGCGGGCGTTGGAGGAAGATTTGGAGCTTTTGCTGATGGCTTGGTGCCGTCGGGATGATTTGTTGCTGATGAGAAATGTTCCGAGTTTAGAGCATTTGGCTCATTTAAAACATGTTGGTTTTGATTTGCCCGAGTTGGTTGCGCTTGATGATCCCGATGGCGCAATGGTGAACCGAAAGTTGGGTGGTCTTCGGCCTTGGGCGTGGTCGCCTGATGCTTCAGAAGTTCTCAAGCCTTATGCAAAAAATGTTTCCAAAACGGTGGCTTGGCAGTGGAAATCTGAAGTGCCAGCGCAGTGGATGAGCAAAGAAATGGGGGTTGATTTGGTTCATCGGCTCGGCTTGACGGAGGAACGTGTTCAATTTTTCCGCGAGGTAGGGCCTGCATTGGAGAAAGTGAGGGAGTTTCTTGAAGATGGCGATGTTTTGCTGAAGGCGCCTTACGCTTGCGCGGGACGTGGGCATCGCAGAATCACTCCCGAGATGAAGGAGGATGAGGTGGTGAGAGGCTTGGAAACCATATTGTCTGAGCACGGTGGTGTGGTGGTGGAGGCTTGGTTGGAGAGGGTGTTGGATTTTTCTGCGTTGTATGAAAAAGAGGCAACGGGGAAAAATGGAGGAAATGAGAAAAGGGGGAAGGTGAAGTTTAAAGGAATGACCGAGATGGAAAACGATGGCTCTGGACGTTTTATCGGGACAAAAGTGGATGCAAAATGGGGTGCTTCGCTGTCTTCAGAAATGAAGGAGTTTTTGTTTCGTGAGGCAAAAATGACATCGTGGTATCGGGAACGAATCCCAGAGGCATTGGCTGAGATGTTGCCTGATTACGCTGGTCCTTTAGGTGTGGATGCCATGGTGTATCGTCGTCCCGACGGTTCGCTGGCTTTGCGTTATGTGGTTGAATTGAACGTGCGGATGACTATGGGGCGCGTTGCTCTCGAATTGTTAAAAGCGTTTCCGCAAGGTCGGTCGGGAAGGTTGCAGATTTTGAAAAAAAGAAATGTGAGTTCTGAGGATTTGGAACGTTTCTCGCATGGGGATCCCGCAAAAGGTGGCGTGTTTATCAACGATCCAACGATGGCTCGTGAGTTTCTCGCTCTTTGGCAAACCTTTTAATCGTTCTGAAATGTCTCTGTTATTCTCTTCCTATAAAATGCCAGAAGTCGTGTCGGTGAGCGAGCTTGAGCTGATCGTGCACCCTAGTGAGGCAGACTTTGATCGGTTGTATCACGATTGTTTGGGATCGGCTGAAGACGTGGCCTATTTGAATGTTTTTTCGTATCCAGGAGCTTGGGAGGCCAGTGCCGATGAGTTGCTAGAAGACATGAAGGAGCTCGAGCATTGTTATTTGTTGAGGATGGGGGAGGCGATTGTGGGATTGGTCAATTACGGTGCTTTAGTCCCGTGGCAGCCGAATGCATTTGGTCTGTTGATCGGTCGGAAGTTTGCGGGCCGGGGGTATGGTAAGCGAGCTTTGGGTTTGTTTTTAGAATCAGCAGATTCGCTAGGGATAGAAGAGGTGAATGGTTACTGTTTAGCGGAGCATTCTGCCATGATCAGAGTAATGGAGGCCAATGGTATGCAACGGGATGATCAGTATCGGGATGCCGAGGGGACTGGCTCTGTGAGATATTTTGCAGAGTGAGTTATAGGACTTATGATCCCAATCACTGCTTGCGTATTATTTTTTATCTTTGTTGGGGTCAAAGAAGATTTTGATGTCGGCTTCTTTGGTGCCTAGTAGCTCTTGCGCACGCATGAGAGCGTCGCGGGTAGAAATGTTGGGGTTGGGTTTGAAGTGCATAAAGATGTTGGTTTCACCTTTGCTGCGGTCGCAACCTTCTTGCACGGTTTCGAGAACACCTGATTTTTTGAGCACCGAATAAACTTCTCGGCTGGCTCCAGAGATGAGGATGTGAACGCCTCTTTTTCGAGTGTCTTTGATGAGGTCTTGGAGCGCTAGCACGCTGGTAGCATCCAGATGTCGGGCGTTTTTAAGGCGAAGGATGATGACTTTGAGGTTGGGGTCGTTGGTGGTGCGTTGGACTTGGGTGCGGAAGAGATCAGCAGCTCCAAAAAAGAGATCGCCCTCGACATGCACAATGGAGATGGCAGGGATCTGTCGCTTTTTTTTCTCTTGGAGTTCCCGAAGGTCTCCGTCAGCACTAAATTCGTATTCCGTGAGGTAGGGGACGGAGGCTTTGCGTAAAAAAAGAGTGATGGAGAGGATTGCGCCAATAAAAATAGCGTAGTCGATGCGGGGAAGGAGGAGCGTGGCTGAAATGGTTGCGATGATGACGATGGCGTCGTCTTTGGTGGAGCGGAGGCAAATCCGGATGTTTTTCCAGTTGATGAGCGAGAGCGCGAGCCCGATGACGAGTGCTGAGAGCGAGGCTTTGGGGATGTTTTCAATGATGGGAAGCTGAGTTAACCCAATAAACCCGAGCAGGCAGAGGAGGCCAGCAAACATGGAGGCAAAGCGTGTTTGGGCTCCAGATTCGTAGTTGAGTGCTGAGCGGGTTAGTGAGCCTGATGCTGGCATGGGGGCGATGAATGAGGTTACGAGATTGCTCATTCCGAGCGAAAGCATGTCTTGGTTGATATCGGGTTGATCTCCAGATTTTCCTGCGATGGACTTGGCCATAACGGTATTTTCCAAAGATGCGAGAAAGGCGATGGCAAATGCGATACCTAAGAGGGCCGACATGTCATCGAGGTTAAAATGCGGTAGGTTGAATGTTAGGTTGTCGATGCTGAGTGGGGCAAACGTTGCGAGGTTGGCAAAAGATTCGGTATTGTGACGTAGCACTAAGGCGACGAGAGAAGAAATGGTCAGAACAATGGCGAAGTTTGGAAGTTTCTTTGCCTTTTTCTGAAGAATGAAAAAAAGAAGAAATGTGCCAACTGCTAAAGAGAGGGGTTGCCATTCAAAGCTATTCCAGAGGTGGATAATTTTGTCGATGATGGCAAAAAATGTTTTCGCGATATCGCCTTGAGCCATGGGTTCTGCAATTCCGAGCACATGTTTGAGTTGGTTGGCTAAAATAAGGGTAGCGGCTCCAGTAATATAGCCAACGAGAACGCTTCGGTTTACGTATTGGAGTAGATCCGCCACTTTGAAGAGAGCTCCGATGACAGATAATGCGCCAACCATAAAGATGAGAAGGGGCATGTAATACACGGGGTCATTGGGGAGAGATCCGTGCGAAGCTGCAAAAAAACTAAAAACGAGCAATGAGGTGGCATTGGTCGGTCCAAGGATGGTATGGCGGGAATGGGAAAAGATTGGGGCGATGATGGGCGCTATGGATGCACAGAGGATGCCGAAATAAATGGGGAGGTCGGCAATGGCTGCAAAGGCAATGCCCTGAGATAGACAGAGAATGGCGACATTGATTGAGGCGCGCGAATCGCTTTGGAATTTTTCCTTGTCGTAGGTCCGAATGGAATGCCGCACGGGAAACCAATCTAAGCCATTTCCAGAGAGAACAGTGAAAATGTCTTTGTTGAGGTTTCTGAAAAACGCTTTGAGATGACGTAGGAAGGAGTGCATGGAAAACTTGAATAGGAAAATACGAATATAGGGAGACTAGGACGTTTTTTTATTAGCGTCAAAGAAGATTTTAATATTCGTTTCGTGATTTCCTAAAAGTTCTTTAGCGCGGATGAGCGCATCGCGTGTGGAAATGTTGGGGTTGGATTGGAAGTGCATAAAAACATTGGTTTCTCCTTTGCTTGGATCGCATCCTTCCTGGATTGTTTGGAGTGCTTTGGATTTTTTTAGAACGAGATAGACGTCGCGAGTGACCCCTGAAAGTAAGAGGTGGATTCCTTTTTTACGGATGTCTTTGGATAGTTCTTTGAGGGCGAGAACGCTGGTAGCGTCCATGTGTCGGGCGTTTTTTAGCTGAAGGATGATTATTTTGAGGTTGGGATCGTTGGTGGCCAGTTGCACCTGAGTGCGGAAAATATCTGCGGCTCCAAAAAAGAGTTCGCCTTCTACATTGACGATGGAAATGGAAGCGTTTTGACGCGTTTTTTTATCTTCCACTTCAAGGAGGTCGCCATCTTCGCCAAATTCATATTCGGAGAGATGAGGGCTAGAAGCTTTTTTGAGAAAGAGAGCGAGCGAGAGACCTACGCCAATAAAAATAGCGTGATCGAGCCGAGGTAAAAGAAGGCACGAGCTGATTGTAGCAACGATGACTACAGCGTCGTCCCGAGTAGCTTGTAAGCATGTGAGAATGTTGTTCCAGTTAATCAAAGAAAAGGCAATGCCGATGACGAGAGCCGCAAGGGAGGCTTTGGGGATGTTTTCAATGATGGGGGCTTTGAGTAGTAGAAAAAATCCAGCGAGGGCGATGAGTCCCGCGAAGATGGATGCAAATCGCGTTTGGGCTCCAGATTCGTAGTTGAGGGCGGAGCGCGTGAGAGAACCTGAGGCGGGAATGGGTGCGATAAATGAGGTGGCTATGTTTGCCATCCCTAAGGAAAGCATGTCTTGGTTGGCATTTGTGGTGTCGCCAGACTTAGAAGAGAGGGACTTTGCCATCACGGTATTTACGAGAGACGCGAGAAAGGCGATGGAAAAGGAAATGCCTAGAAGTGAGGAAACGTTGTCGATGGAGAACTGAGGCGGAGTAATACGAAGGTTGCTGATGAGAATGGGGTCAAAGGTAATAAGCCCTGAGAAGGCGGGAACTGAGCGTCGTAGAAAAAAAGCAACTAGAGAGGAAAGAGTGAGGCAGATAACAAAATTGGGCAGTTTTTTGGCTTTTTTCTGAAGGATGAGGTAGAGGAGCAACGTGCCACCCCCCAATACGATGGGTTGCCATTGGAATTGTTCCCAGAGAGAGATTGTTTTTTCTGAAATGGTGAAAAAGGTGGTTGGGATGTCTCCCTCTTTCATCGCTTGGGCAATTCCGAAGAGGTGTTTTGTTTGGTTGGTTAGAATGAGGATGGCCGCTCCCGTGATATAACCAACAAGCACGCTTTGGCTGACATATTGGAGAATGTCAGCAACCTTGAAGAGCGCACCAATCACGCAGATGACTCCAACTAAAAAAACAAGCAGAGGCATGTAAAATAGCGGGTCGCTGTGCAACATTCCGTGAGAGGCTGCAAAAAAACTAAACACCATGAGTGATGTGGCATTGGTCGGCCCAAGGATGGTGTGGCGGGAATGAGAAAAGACGGGGGCGACAATAGGGGCTATTGCAGCGCAGAGGATGCCGTAATGAATAGGTAAATCGGCAATAACAGCAAAGGCAATGCCTTGGGAGATGCAGAGAATGGAAACATTAAGCGCTGCTCGTAAGTCGGCAGAGAGCGTGGCGCGGTTTGTTTGTTTGAATGAATCCCGAATGGGAAACCAATCGAGCCCATTTCCTTTTAAAAATCTGAGGATGGTTAAGATCGCCGTGTGAATTATCTTTTTGAGATCGCTCAGCATCACATAAAGAGTGTGGAAGTTGTATTATTTTGCGCGAGCTTTGAAGAATAACCAAATTCCAAGAGCTAGGCAGAGGATGTTAGGAGTCCAGTAGAGGATGAGAGCTGTGTTTCCGCTGTGTTTTTCGTAGTTCTGAGCGATGGAGAAAAAGAGAAAATACCCGAGAGCTACGAGAAGGCTAAGCCCGAGCCCCGTTGAAGTTTCTTTGCGGCGAGCGGTGATCCCGAGTGGCACACCAACGAGAGAAAGAGCTAAGCACGCAAGAGAAAAGGCGTAACGGCGTTGGATTTCGTTGTGGAGTCGGTAATTGAGGCGTTTGTCGATTTTTTCGCCACTATTTAAAAGCGTGTGGATTTCATCGTTGGTCATCGTGCTCGATTTTCGCTTTTTTTTGCGTTCTACGGCAAAATCAAAGAGGAGCGGTTCTTGTTCACCAATAAAAGCTATGTTGTGAGCTCCGTTTTCTTGGGTTGATTCCATTAAGGCATCTGTGAGATGCAGGCGGAGTTGTTTGGTTTCTTGAATGACCTTGAGTTTTGCTTTTCGGGCGTAAACACTGGCTTCGGGAAAGTCGCTTTCATGTCCCTTTTTGAGTTGGTAAAGGTGGAGTCCATAGAGCATGTCTCCTTTGCGATTTTCCACAAAGACTTTTTGTCCTTTAAACTGGGTTTGGACAACTCCAGGATCGAGAAGGGCGTTGGGGTTGGATTTAACAGCTTCGTAGAGAACAAACTTGATGGTGTCTTTGGCTTTTGGGGCAATGGATGTGTTGAGCCAAAGGCAAAAAATTGAGAGTATTGTCGCTAGGATGAAAACTGGAAGCGAGATGCGGAGTAGCCCGATGCCAGACATACGCATACTGATGAGTTCATTTCCTGCAGAGAGCCGTCCAAATACGAGCAGGATGGCGACGAGAAATCCCCAAGGGATGGTGTAGATGAGTGAAAATGGTAGGACACTCAGCATGAATTGTCCGATAAGAGCCATGGAAGCTCGCTCTTCGACGAGGAGAGGGCGAATTTCCTTAAAGAGGTTCCCCATAACGAGCAATACGCTAAGCACGGCAACGCCAAAAAGGGTGGCAGCAATGATTTGCTTGCCGATATAGCGATCCAAGAGGCGTAACATACGGGTGATTCTGAATAAAGATGAGTGCGGTGTCGAGTATGGACTAGCGTGAGGTGCTTTTTTTTCTGTTTAAAAAAATCCCCCAGTAAGGAACTGAGGGAGAAGGGGGAGATAACGTTTTTTGATTTTAGTGGGGGCTAAGCGATTTCGGTTTGCCTAAAACTTCGTGGATGATGATGGCCTGTCGGGCTGATTCTGGTGAGGCTAAAAGCTGGCGAAGCGATGCGTGGGAGCGTTTTCGACGAAGTCGTTTTTTGCTAGGGCTTGCGAGCGAATCCTCCTGAATGCGTGCCAAAGCCTCTTTTTCGGCTTCGGTGAGTTTTGGTTTTTTGACCTTAAAAGCTGGAGGTAGCGCGGAGTCGGGGTTGTATTCGTGCTGAACTGATTCCGAAGCGGGAAGTGGAGGCGGGGTTGTTTGTCGGTTGGGTTGAAAAGCTTCTTCTCGAGTCGGTCGCTTGACGGTTGTTTGGCGTTGAAGAATTTCCTCACGAAACTCATCATAAATATCTTCGAGAGATTCTGAGATTTCGTGAGGTTCTTCACCTCTTTTTTGGACTTGTTCAACAAACCATTTGATGGCGCTGATCACCACGAAGATGATCAGCATAATGACTTGGCCGTCTATTTTATCCATAAAAGAGAGTTTTTTGTGAGTTTTTGAACCGTGGAGGTTTGATGCGAGAGGTTCACACGTTAAGCATTACTGTCGTTTTCGCCTCCTGCAATGGATTCGCGCATGTGGGTGTCGGCGGTGACATTTTGATATTTAACAAAATCCATGATGCCGAGGTTGCCGTTGCGGAATGCTTCGGCCATCGCCATGGGGATTTCAGCTTCAGCTTCCACCACTTTGGCGCGCATCTCCTGGGTGCGAGCGCTCATTTCTTGTTCAACAGCAACGGCGGCTGCGCGACGCATTTCAGCTTTTGCTTGAGCAACTTGTTTGTCAGCTTCCGCTTGTTCAGCTTGGAGGCGAGCTCCAATGTTGTCGGCAACATCAACGTCGGCGATGTCGATTGAGAGGATTTCAAATGCCGTGGAGGCATCAACTCCTTTTTCGAGAACGAGCTTGGAAATGTTATCGGGGTTTTCGAGCACGTGTTTGTAAGATTGAGCAGAACCAACGGAGGTGACAATACCTTCACCTACTCGGGCGATAATGGTTTCTTCCGTAGCACCACCGATAAACCGATCGAGGTTTGTGCGCACGGTGACTCGGGCGCGGGCGTTGACTGCAATACCGTCCTTGGCGACCGCTGTGATTTTAGTGACACGTCCGCCAGGAGCTGGAACGTCGATCACTTTCGGGTTGATTGATGTGCGAACGGCCTCGAGCACTGTTTTGCCTGTATCTTTGGTTGCGAGGTCAATGGCGCAAGCGCGGTCGAATGTGAGGTGGATGCCTGATTTGTCTGCTGCGATCATGGCCAATACGACGTGAGCGACATCTCCTCCGGAAAGATAGTGAGCTTCCAGCATGTCGGTGCTGAATGGGAGACCCGCTTTGACGGCTGTAATTCGGCTATCGACGATGAGGTCAAATGGGACGCGACGTAGCCACATTCCAATCAAACTTCCCATGCTGACAGGAGCGTTGGAGAGTTTAGCGCGAAGCCAGATCTTGAAAAATTTCAGAAGGATCATGAAAAATGCAAAAACTGCGAGAAGAACGGCGATGGCTAAAATAGGACCGAAGGGAATGTTTCCGAGGAGGGATGTGTTCATAAGGATTAAGTTGAGGAATGATGGTGAAAAAAACGCGAGGGGTGATGGGGTGCGTTTATGTTTATTAGTTGGGGCTAATGTGAGGCATAAACTAAAACTTGCAAGTAAACAAAACGGGAGAAGTTTTTTGATAGCATTTCTGACATTTGACGGGAGGGCGGATGGCAAGTATGTTGCGGCGAGAGGTAATGGATACGCAGGATAAGAAAAACATAGAGAAGTCGGAGGGCGGAGGCTTCTGGGTGGAGGCGAAGGCAACGTTGCTTTTGGCTCTTCCTTTGATTGTTGGGCAATTAGGTCAGATGCTGATGGGGGTGGCGGATACCGTGATGATTGGTCACGTTGGAGTTGTTCCCTTGGCGGCTTCTACTTTTGCAAATACTTTGCTGATGGTTCCTTTTTTGTTTGGGGTCGGTTTGTTGACTTCGATATCTATTCGCGTTTCTCAAGGTCGTGGCGGGAAGCGTCACGATGAGGTGAAACACGCACTTCGGCACGGGACGTGGTTGGCCTTTGCGTTTGGATGGATGATTGTTATTGGTATTTTTTCGTTATTTCCGTGGTTGGATCAAATGGGACAACCCGCGGATGTTGTGGAAGAGGTGCCAGCTTATTTAATGTTGATTACAGTTTCGATGATTCCCGTGATGGTTTCGATGGCTTGGAAAAACTATGGAGATGCGATGAACCGCCCTTGGTTGCCGTTTGCTATTTTGATGTCGGGGGTGTTTTTGAATATCGGCCTGAACTGGATTTTGATTTATGGAAATTGGGGCGCTCCAGCGTTGGGTTTGGTTGGTGCTGGTTGGGCAACGCTGATTTCTCGGATTTTTGTGGTGATTGTTTTGTATGTTTGGCTGATGAAGGCTCCAACCGTGAGAGAGTGGAGTCCACATCGTTGGTGGGGAGTTTGGAAAAAAGGAGAGTTCCGAACACTGCTGCGTTTGGGGATACCTGTTGGATTGCAGTTGTTGGCTGAAGTTGGGGCGTTTGCTGCCGCTTCTCTTATGGTGGGAAGTATGGGGGTTGTCCCTTTAGCGGCGCATCAAGTGGCGTGGATGTGTGTGTCGTCTTCGTTTATGATTCCTTTGGGGGTGGCGATGGCTCTAATGGTGCGAATGGGGGAGGTTTCGGGGGCGTTTAAAGGAGCGCAAGCGCGAACCAAATTGCGTCAAATTTTGCTTGGGGGGTGGATGTATGGACTGTTGGTGACGGGGATATCGATGGGAGTTTTTATTTATTATGGGGACTGGTTGGCTTCTTTAATTGTGCAGGAACCCGAAGTTGTAAAACTCGCGGCGAGTTTGTTGGTGATTGCTGGGATTTTTCAGATAGGAGACGGTGGTCAGGTAATATCCTCATCGGCTTTGCGTGGGATGGGTGATGTGAAGATTCCCGCTTGGATGGGGGTGTTTTCATATTGGGTGTTGGCGGTTCCTTTGGGGGCGTATTGGGCATTTGTTCAAGGGCAAGGAGCGACAGGAGTTTGGTGGGGATTGGCGTTTGGTTTGAGTCTTGCGGCTATTTTGTTGGGCTGGCGTGCTTGGAAAATGGCGGGGCGGTAGGGTGAGTTGGTGAGTGTAAGCTTCTGTAAATCTACTATTTTCCGCTGGTGGCAAATAGGGGGATTGTGCATTGTGGATTTGTGATTCGGAGGTTTTTATATTTATCTGTTCTTTTATGGAGTGTGTTGTCGTTTCAGACGAGTGAGGCGAAGTCCAAGCAGTTGTTGCTCGATGTGAAGTCGGAGCTTTTGACGCCGGCGTCGGCAGATTCTTTTTCTTTGGATCGAGTGATTGCGCCCGTATTAAAAGATAAGTTACATCCTGAAAATCGCTCTGGGATTGAAGGCATGAAAATGGCGATATCATCGCCGTCTGCTAAAGCGCAACAGCATGTGAGACAAGGATTTGCTCTGGTGCATGCTCAGTGGGATTTTGAGGCATATCGGCATTTTTGTGCCGCTCTTGTGGAGGATCCAGATTGTTTGATGGCTTATTGTGGTGTGGCCATGGCATTGGCAAAGCCACATGGAGAGTATGAGCGTTACAAAAAGGCTGCGGTGGATCGGATGTTGGATTTGATGGAGTTTGATAAAAAACGAGAGACCGCTGGGAAGTTGCCTCGCTTTCCCGATGTGGAAAAGGAGTTTGCTGCTGCGGTTGCGACTTTGGTTTCTGAGGGGCCACGGTCTGCCAGAGCTTTGTTTTTTAAAGTGAGCGAGCAACACCCGCAATTTTTGCAGGCCAAGTTGTTGGGCTTGTTTTTATCGAGAGGTGGATATGATGCATCGGGATCGCCGAAACCAGCACAAATCGCAGTGGTGAAAGAACTGAAGCGGTATTTGGAAAAATATCCAGAGAACCCAATGGTGATTGGATTTTGGCTTTCGGTGAATGCTGAAGTTCCATGCTCAGCTGCTGAGATACAAAAAGATTATTTGCCTTATGCACAAAAGCTCGCGAACTTGAACCCTAACGTTCCATCGTGGCAATATATACTGGGGCATTACGCTTGGCGTGCGGGGGATTATGATTTGGCCGAGAAATCATTCGCTAAATCGGCTGAGATTTATGAAACGTGGATGAAGGATGAGCACATCACTTTGAACGATTGCCCTGGGTATGTGAAAGCGCGTTGTTATTTGGCGAATACGCTTTACCAGCACGGAAAATTTGATGACGCCATGAAGGTTGCGCGTTCTTTGAGGCAGATGAAGCTGGATGCTTCGCGGAAAAATTCGGAAGGGAATGCCATGCTGATGTGGCGCGCTTACACGTTGCCAGCAAGGCTTTATGCAGCACGTGGGAAGTCGGGGGATTTTCAAAAGGGACTAAAATCACTTCCCAAGAAAAAAGAATTAGCTCCTTTTGTTTCGTCGAAAAAGCACCCTACTTTGGCGGGTGTTTATACGGATGCCCTAAGTATGTATTTGGGTGCTCGACGGGCGATTTCTGCTAAAGATTTGAAGGCGGCGCGCACCCTGCAACAAGTGACTTTTCGTAAATATATTCAGGCAATGGCAAAAGTGAGCCAAGCCGCGCGGATGATGCCTGATTACTCCCATTTCCTCCGCGCCATGAATAGTTTGTCTGTGTATAATTTGGAGTTGGGTGGTTTGATTGCGTTGGCTGGACCATCTGATTTGCGCGTGGTCGCGGCAGGGCAATTTCTCGCAGCCCGAGATAAACAAAAAATTCCTTCGATGATGATGCCGATGCTTGTTGTGCAGTTGATGGATAACCGTCTTGGGCAGTATTATTTAGGCATGGGAGATTACCAATCGGCTCTCGAAGCTTTTGAGTTGGGAAACAAAAAAGCACCTCAAAATAAAGACTCAATTCGAGGAATGAAATTGGCTCGTGAGGGGCTTAAAAAATGACCCCGCTAAGAAAGATGGTGGCTGGCTGATAGCTTATTACAGTTTGATTCCTCGGAGTTCGAGCGCCCGGACGATGGTCGACTCGATGAGGTTGTTCGGGCAGGACGCTCCAGCGGTGACTCCGATAACGACGGGAGTGTCCTTGGCTAGGATATTTGGGTAGTTGCTTTCAACTTCTTCTTTGTGTTCGAGGTCGTAGTGCAAAATGCTTTCTAGCGATTTCATGCACTCGGCGTTGCGTATGAAAAACGTGGGTAGTTTTTCTTGGCCTATTTCAGCAAGGTGGGTGGTGTTTGAACTGTTGTAGCCTCCGACGACGAGCAAAATATCCATCGGTTTTTTGTCTTGGCTGTCAATCATACCAAAGAGAGCGTTTTGTCGCTCTTCGGTGGCTCCGCAAATGGTGTCGAAGACGTGAAACGCGCTATCGTTCCCGTCGCGTTGAATAATTGTGTTTCGGAGTTTTTCCTGAAGTTTCTCCGTGTCGCTCTGAAGCATAGTTGTTTGGTTGGCTACACCGACTTGTTGGAGGTGAATGTCGGGGTCAAATCCATCCGAGTAAGCGTGGGAGAACTTTTTAAGAAATGCATCTCTATCGCCATTTCCGAGCATGTAGTTGCAGACATAGTCAGCTTCCTCCTCGGTAAGAATGATGAGGTAGTGGCCGTTTTTTTCGGTTCCCAAAGCCCGCGATGCCGTAGCGCGGGTTTCTTCGTGGTTTGCTTTCCCGTGAATGATGGAGGTGACGTTATTTTGGGCGTATTCGCGGACGCGACGCCAGACTTTCATGACATCGCCACAGGTGGTGTCGATGACGTGACAACCGATTTCGGCAAGTTTATCCATGAAGCTTGTGGGGGCGCCAAAGGCGGGAACGATAACGACGTCTTCTTCTGTAATGCTGTCGTATTCTTCAGTGATGTTTTGCCAAGGAAGTGAAACGATTCCCATGTCGCGAAGTTGCTGGTTGACCTCGGGGTTGTGGATGATTTCTCCGATGAGAAAGATTCGCTGGTCGGGGAATACCTTGCGCGTGGCGTAAGCAAGGTCGATTGCACGTTCAACTCCGTAACAAAAACCAAATTTTTTAGCGAGTCGGATGGTTGTGTTTCCTAGAGTAAGTTCGCCTCCTTGAGCGAGGATTTTTTCAACGATTGCGGATCGATAATGCTGTTCGATTTCATTTTGAACCAGCGTCATTACATCGGGGCGGCGGACGTTAACACGCTTGCGAGGAGCGGGGGAGGTGGATGGTTGAGAAGTTGATTCGTTCATGGGAAATGTGGATGCGAAGAGAAAACATAGAACTTAGCAGAATGGCACGCTTTAATTGCGTTCACTTTGATTCCTTTTTCTGAAGGGGAGTTCCAAGAGTAAAAAAATCACACTCGCGATGGCGAGAGACCAGAGGATATACCAAGGCCAAGGCCCTAAAGCGTTGAGTAAGCTGGCTCCTTCAGGTTTTTCCATAACAAACCCGTAATTGGTGTGCAGCGCAGCATTGATGCAAAAAGCAGCAACGGCATACATGAGAGTCCATCCAAAAACGCGGAGTGCCGAGTGCTTGCGCGGACGCCATCCGAGGCCAAGAGGTAAGACGATGGCAGTGATGACGATAATGCCGTGATGAAAGAAAAATGAGAGGTAAATGGGGTCTGGAAAGGTGCGGTTGAGGTCGGGCGTTAGAAGCGCTTGCATTGTGCCGGCAAGTCCCCAAAAGTAAGAAAGTTCGCAGAGTATGGGCTTGCGAGTGAGTAGAGCGAACCCACAGATGAATGCTGCGAGGTCGCAGAGGTGAAAGGGTAAGATGTGGCCGATTGTGAGATGCCCTCCAAGGGCTACGACGATGAGTTGATTGATGGGGTAAGCTGAAAAACAAAGGAATGCCAGAGTTTGAACAATACGCTTGGATCTTTCCGATTGATAATCAGGAGCGTCACGGCGGAGGTTGCGGATCAGTAAGATCGTCACTCCTAGTAAAAAAAGGAGAGTGGTGATGTGGTCAGGGCCATAGAGTTGGAAGGACGCTAACATGAGTGAGAGATACGCAAACTTTTACTCGCCCAAGCGGCACCGAGGATGACCGAGAAAGGTTCGGTTGCTCAGAAGTGATTTTAAGGATGGGGGGAGTAAAATCCTGCCGGTTTTGTTTGTCTCGTTCACTTTAGAAAAATAGGATGAGGTGGAAAACAGACAAGCGATGTCACTGAGGAATTAAACATCAATGACTGATGAGTCGTTTGATGATGGAGTGTTGGGTGGTGCGGTGAAGGTTGGGCCGAGAAGCATGATGATCCCTGTGATGATGAGATTAACACCTAAAAAGACACCGATGGCCCAAGCTCCAGAGACGGGCCAGCCTTTAGATAGGGCGATACCGAGTAAAAGTGAAATAGCACCACTAATCAATTGCCATCCCCATCCAGAAAAGGGGCGAAGTTTTAGAGCCGCGATGATTTTAAGTGCTCCAGTTGCGATGAAATAGGTGATGAGGAGAAAGGTGATGATGCTGATCCCGAAGAGAGGTTGTGAGAACAGATAACCTCCACAAGCGAGAGTGAGAGCTCCTGTGAGAAAGGAAAATAGGCGCATCTGAGGGCTTTGAAAGGAGAGTAGGATTTGAAAAATACCACCCATGACGAGGGCTGTTCCCACCATGAATTGGATGGTGATTCCAATAAACAGAGGTGCCGAGATGCAGAGCAGTCCAAGAAGAATCGTAAGAATTCCGAGCGTGGTGCTACTTCGTTTTTTAGGGGTGTTCGGTGAGGTGATGATTGTAACGCGGGAAGAGTTCATGATGGGGTTTGTGTAAGCCAGCTTTCAGAAAATACCACTTTAAAATGAAACTTGATTTTTGGAGTGAGGAAAACATTTCATCAAAAACAACTGGCTCATTGCTAGATTGCCCCTATATTCTCGGCACTATGCAGAACGCCTATGCTAATCCTTATACCGTCGCGGCTCAGTCCGTAGACGTTCGAGCCGCTTTTATCCGCAAGACTTACGCGCATCTCGCTGGCGCGATATTCGTTTTTGCGATGCTTGAAGCTTTTATTCTTTCGATTCCAGGTATCGAAAATGCCGTGATTGGAATTCTTCGCACGAGCCCTTTTATGTGGCTTGTGGTTCTTGGGGTTTTTATGCTCGTTTCCAATATCGCCAATAAATGGGCAATGAGTGCTACGAGTAAAAATACTCAATATATGGGGCTGGGGCTTTATGTGGTGGCTGAGGCCATTATTATGTTGCCTCTTCTCATTATGGCAAAACTTCAAATGGGTGGGAGCAACTTGCTGATTTATCAAGCAGGAGCTGTTACTTTGGCTCTTTTTGCTGCGCTCACGCTCATCGCGTTTACTACGAAAAAAGATTTTTCATTTCTCGGTGGAATGCTGAAGGTGGTTAGTATGATAGCGCTAGGTTTGATTGTTGTGTCGATTTTTGCCCCTAGTTTTATCACACTTGGGTTGTGGTTTTCAGTAGCGATGGCTGTGGTTGCTGCTGGGATGATCCTTTATAGCACGAGCAATATTATCCATCATTACGGAACGGATCAGTATGTAGCCGCTTCGTTGGGGCTTTTTGCCAGCGTTGCTCTGCTTTTCTGGTATGTTTTACAAATCTTTATGTCTCGCGATTAACGGGAGATTTTGTAGATTCAAATTTGAAACACCTACCCGATTCATTTGGGTGGGTGTTTTTGTTGCAGGTGTGTGGGGCTTCGCTCAGATAGGATTGCTGGGAGAGAAGGGCGTATTTGCCGTTTTGTGCGAGAAGTTCTTTATGAGTGCCACTTTCGATGATTTTTCCGTGATCGAGCACGTAGATGATGTCTGCGTTGCGGATCGTGGAGAGTCGGTGAGCAATCACGAAGGCTGTGCGGTTTTCCATAAGGCGATCAAGCGCTTGCTGAATGAGGTGTTCGGTCTCGCTATCCACCGATGCAGTGGCTTCGTCTAAGAGGAGAATGGGTGGATTTTTGAGGAGTGCCCTAGCGATGGAAAGTCGTTGCCGTTCGCCTCCGGATAGTTTGATGCCTCGCTCTCCCACAATGCTGTCGAGCCCGTTTGGAAGTTTTTCTACGAACGCTTTGGCATTTGCAGCGGCTAATGCGTCCCACATTTCTTGATCGGTCGCGTCACGTTTTCCAAGCGATAGGTTTTCGCGAACTGGTCCGTTAAAAAGAAAGGCGTCTTGTGTGACGTAGCCTATGGCGGATCGGAGGGATGACTTGGCGATGGTGTTGAGTTCGATGCTGTCGATTGTGATGGAGCCGCTGTCGTATTCGTAAAACCGACAGAGTAGATTCACGATGGTGGATTTTCCAGCCCCCGTAGGGCCCACGAGCGCGATGGTTTGCCCAGGGAGAGCTTCGAGGTTGATGTCGCTTAGGGTAGGGGTGTCGCCATAAGAAAAATTGACGTGGGAGAAGGTGACGTGTCCGCGCAATGGAGTGGGGAGTTTTGTGCCATTGGTTGCGTTAATTTCATCTTCTTCGTCTAAAATAGCAAAAACTCGTTCTGCCGCAGCGCGAGACGATTGAGTCATTTGGTTGAGTTGGTGAAGTCGGGAGAGTGGTTCGTAGAGTGCCCAGATGATGGTGAAAAATTCGAGAAGCACATCTTGCCCGAGTCGGCCGTTGTAAATTTCCCAAGCCCCTACTCCTAAGACCAACGTGTATCCTATTGAGTTGAAAAAACTCATGCTAGGTGAGTAAACCGCCCAAGCTTTCATTACGGCAAGGGTGGAGCGCCTTACTTTATTTGATGCTTTGTTGAAGTTTTCTAGTTCGTCGTTTTCTGCTGCGTAGGATTTGATTTGGCGGATGCCTGCAATGTTGTCGTGAAGCAAAGCATTCATTTCGCCTGTGGCTTTGCGTGATTCGCGGTATCGGGTAGCTGCGTGACGCGTGTATAGCCAAGCCCCTAAAATGAGGAGGGGGACAGGGGCGAGTGCTGAGAATGCGAGGATGGGGGAGCGTGTGAAAAGAAAGATGCTAACGATGAGTATTTGGAGAAAGGCTACGAGTCCTTGTTCGATTCCATCGATGAGTAAACGCTCCATTTTTGGGACGTCTTCAGCAACACGTGTCATGATGTCGCCCGTGCGACGCTCGTCGAACCATTTAAGCTTGAGTCGTTGGAGTTTGTTGTAAATTTCGGATCTGAGATCGAAAATAGCCTGCTGTTCGAAGGTGTTGTTGATGATGATGCGGAGAAAATTAAAAAAATCTCGTGCGAAAAAGGAGATGAGCACAATTCCAATGTAAGGGAGTAGTTTGTCGATTTTGCCATCTTGAAGAACTTCCCGAGTTACGCGGCCCGTCATCATGGGGAACGCTAGGAGCATTACGGTCATAAGGATTGCGCATAAAAGTTGCGCTGTCGCCAAGCGTGGATATTTGGCGAGATAAGAAAAAATACGTAAAATCGTTTTCATGAAGTGGCTGGGTAAAAACACCC
>CAZOWD010000018.1:0-17221 GCA_964583225.1 uncultured Verrucomicrobiales bacterium
AAAATGGAAATCGTATCGCAACCGTCAGTCGAAAAAAATCTAATGGGGAAGATGTGTCTTCGCTATTTCTTCGTTTAAGAGTAAAACAAAAATAAAGCCTTTAAATCATCCTAGACTTAAGATGTTTAAAGGAAAAGCGGAGAGGGAAGGAATTGAACCAACCAGAGACCATAACAGCCCCTCAACGGTTTTGAAAACCGCGGTCGCCACCAGGCAAACTGCACTCTCCTTGGAAATAAACGAGGCGTCGGAGAAGGGCGTTTTTTCTAGAAGAATAAGCACCCGCTCGACGGGGTTCAAAATGAGACCGAGATGAGGATTTGTCAATCTTTGGGATAAGCTTTTTAGCGATGTGAAATTAGCTGTTGCTAATGGGAGACAATTAAGACAAATTAACCTTCGTTACTCCTTGTAACGCATCCCCCTAAAACCTTATATATTATTTATGGCAGCTGGATATACCGAAGCAGACATTAAGAGCCTTGATTGGAAAGAACACATTCGCATGCGCCCTGGCATGTATATTGGAAAATTGGGTAATGGTTCGAGCCCAGACGACGGTATTTATATTTTGTTGAAGGAGGCTATCGATAACTCGATTGACGAGTATGTCATGGGTTACGGCAAAGAGGTGCTGGTCAATATTGATGAAGAAAACAGAGTGACTGTTCGCGATTTTGGTAGGGGAATTCCTCTGGGAAAATTGATGGATTGTGCCGCTAAAATCAACACGGGCGCGAAGTATGATAGCGAGGCCTTTAAAAAATCAGTGGGGTTGAATGGTGTGGGTATTAAGGCGGTGAATGCGTTGTCTGAATTTTTTGAGATTCAAGCGTGGCGCGATGGTCAAACTAAGGCAATTGAGTTTTGCCGCGGAGAAGTGGTCGCGGAAATGAAGCGGGCTAGAAAAGATAACAGCCCAGACGGAACACGCTTGGCATTTGATGTCGATAAAGAGATTTTCCCTGAAAAAACGAGGTTTCGAGCTGGTTACGTCGAGAAGATGTGCCGGTATTATTCCTATCTGAACCCAGGGTTGGCGATTGTTTTTAATGGTCGCAAATTTAAGTCGCGCCACGGTTTGCTCGACCTTTTGAAAGAGGAAATGGACTCTGAGCCATTGTATGAGCCCATTCATTTGTCGGGGAAAGATATTGAGATTGCGTTTTCTCACACTCCTGATGGTGGTGAGGAGTATTATTCGTTTGTCAACGGACAGCACACAACGCAGGGAGGAACGCATTTGGCGGCGTTCCGTGAGGCGTTTGTGCAGGTGATCCGGAGTTTTTACAAAAAACAATACAACCCAGCAGATATTCGGAACGGATTGGAAGCTGCGGTGTTGGTTCGGGTTGAGGAACCCGTGTTTGAGAGTCAGACAAAAACCAAGTTGGGTAGCTTAACCATGACGCCTGAAGGAGAAACGGTTCGGACGTTTATGCTGAACTTCCTCAAGGAGCATTTAGATAACTACCTTCACAAAAATACCGATGTTGCCGAGGCGTTACAAAAGCGTATTTTGGCGGCTGAGCGCGAGCGCAAGGAGCTTTCTGGCGTGAAAAAAATTGCACGTGAGCGGGCTCGTAAGGCAAAAGTGCACAATAAAAAGTTGCGCGACTGTCGGGCGCATTTTTCCAGCAAACACAAGCGCGCTGAGGAATCGACGGTGTTTATTACGGAGGGTGATAGTGCGAGTGGTTCGATTACTAAAAGTCGGGACGTGGAAACGCAGGCTGTGTTTTCTTTGCGTGGAAAACCTCTCAACTCGTTTGGTTTGAAACGGCGTGTTGTGTATGAAAATGAGGAGTTTAACTTGCTTCAGCACGCGCTGGATATTGAAGAGGGCCTCGATACGCTCCGTTACAATAAAGTGGTCATCGCAACCGATGCCGATGTGGACGGAATGCATATTCGTTTGTTACTTTTGACATTTTTCCTTCAGTTTTTCCCTGAACTTGTGAGAGCGGGGCACCTTTATATTCTTCAAACGCCGCTGTTCCGCGTGCGGAATAAAAAGGTGACTCGATACTGTTACGATGAAGATGAGCGGGTAGCAGCAATGAAAGAGCTCGGCAAAACCGCTGAGATCACTCGATTTAAGGGACTTGGTGAGATTTCACCCGATGAGTTTAAATTTATGATCGGTCCCGATATGCGGCTTGAACCCGTGCGTATGGAAGAGGGCAAGGGGATCAAAGAGATGTTAGCGTTTTACATGGGGAAAAACACCCAAGAACGTCAGGAGTTTATCATTAAAAATCTCCGTGGCGATGTGGATGCTGCTTAGCATTTAGCGAACCTCCTTAGTCCGATTCTGATGCTGAGGAGGATCTTTTTGCAAAGCTCTCAGCCCACGCGTTGGCGGTGACTCCGTGAAGGAGGATGCTTAAGAGCACGGTGACGACGACCACATGAGAAAGCAGTTCTTTGTGCGGTAGATTCGTATCGAGCAACATCACGCAAAACACAACGCTCGCTAATCCCCGAGGGCCAAACCATCCGGTGAATAGTTTGGCTTCGGTGCTGAGTTTCATTCCTGAAAGGGCGATAAAAACGGGAATCATTCGGATGATGGTTAGACTGAGAACGCCATAGAGAAGGTAACGCCATTCAAAGGCTGCGGCGTTGAGTTTGATGGTTAAGGCTCCAAATGCGACCCACGTGACAAGTGAAAATAAATCGCCGGCACTTTCGGTTTCTTCCAGCCATGGATGCGCTTCTTTACCCATTGCCAAGTTTAAGGTGATTCCGCCTACGAAGGCTGCGATAAATCCGCTTCCTCCGATACTTTGAGCGAGAGCAAAACATGCGACAGCTAAAGTGATCGTGGCGGTCATTGCCCAATCTTTGGCGATCCATCCGTGACGTTGACTGAACTTGGCTAAAGCAACAGTGAGTAAGACCAGTATGATACCCACCGCAGAACCAATTCCTATTTCCGCAGCAAAGTGAGAGAAAACCATTCCAATGCCTGCCGATTGATGTTCGGTTTGGCTGGTGGCGAGTTCTAATAGGATCAGGAAGATTGGCACGCAAATTCCGTCGTTGAGCCCGCTTTCTACGTTTAATCCTTCCCTATATTTGGCGGGGACTGCTTTGTTGGCAACAACGGGCTTTCCTAGCGCGGCATCTGTGGGTGCGAGCATTGTGGCGAGAAGTCCGATTTCTAAAAGTCCAACGCCGTCAAAAAGAGCAACGCCTGTGAGGTAGCCAAGCCCGAGAGTGAGCGGTAGTCCGATCATGAGCAAGCGGATGGGAATGTGAGCGTTTCTCCGCAATACATTGAGATCGGCTCCGGCGGCATCGGTGAAAAGAACCAGCGCGAGAGTGAGTTCCGCCAGAGTTTTAATGGTTTCAATGTCTCCCGCCATGGGGAAATAGTTGAGAATCTGGGGCCCCATAATGACGCCAAAGATACAAAACACAATAGGCGCACTGATTTTTCCTCGATCGATTTTTCCTGCAATCAAACTAAACGCACAGGCAAAAACAGTGAGAACAGCGAGAGATTCATACATGAGTGTAGATTCTCAAATCTCTAAAAAAAGTAAAGAGGAATGCCGTTCAAAGAAATGGGAGCTACGGATGATCGTAGCTCCCATTTGAGGAAAGGTGGCTCGTTTTGAATGAGCCGTTAGATGGTGTTCTGCTGAATTGTATTATCTGATTTCAGCAAAATTAGCTGGGTAGGGGCGCACTTCAGCGGCTCGAAGCACTGCGCCATGACTGGTTTGACGCAAGCCAATCATGAGTGTGTTTTTCTTGTTTTTGCCAAAGTTGAGCCAGCATTCTGGAAGGTAGTATTCGCGTTGCTGTCCCAGTTCGTAGTGACGACCGATGTTGTGGCCGTTGAGATACATGTATCCGTTTCCTGACGCGTTGATTCGAAGCAACCATGGAATCCATGTTTTTGCCTGAGGCGTTGGGAGTTCGAATTCGAACTGATACCAAGTGAGCAATCCATCTTGAGGGTGATCGAGAGGCTCGACGTTATTCCCCTTACGTGGAATATCCATGGTGGTATCGAGTTTAACTTGCTTCCAGCCAGAGTTTTTGGATGGTGAGAACTTGGCTTGAGTCCAACCTGATTGGACACCTCCGAGGTTGAGGGAGATTTGCCAAGGGAGGAGCTTCTCAATAGATTTTTGGCTGCTTGAAAGTCCCGCGCGAGCGATTCCTGAGAGTTCTTCCATGGGAACATACCCGTGCTCATGACCGATGTTTTCGTAGATGAGCGTGATGGTGTTTTTCCCAGGTTTGAGGAGGTTGGAAAGGTCAAACTGATTGTCGAAATCGTTGGGGTGGATTCGTTTCCAAGAGGTGGCAATATTGCGAGTTGCATTATCAGCAACGGATTGCTTTGGAGCGAGTCGTTTAGCGATGTGCCCATTAACGCTGGCGTTGATGATGTCGCGGCTGAAGCTGTTAATGAGTAGTTTGTTTAGCTTGGACGCCTCACTGGATGTGAGGGTAAATGTGCTGCGGTAGCGCACATAACGGTGATCGCTGACTCCGAGTTCAGGTAGAGAGGTTTCATTTTTCCAAGTGGTCCATTTGCCTGATGCAGGATCATCGTGACGTAGGACTTTCGCAATCCGAATAGGCTGAGGGAGCTTGGATGGTCGCTGGATTTCAGCTTGAGGTTTTGGATACCAAACGCCTTCTGACGCTGATTTTTTAGGAGCGATCACGAGGATTTTTGATCCCATAGGAGGGAGGTTGCAATCGATTTTAAATGGCTTTATTGAGGTGTTTGCCGCAGATTCTGTATCGATTTCCACTTTAACTTTGTTGCCGTGTTGGTCGATGTTGTATGCGGGTGCCTGAAGTTGCGCTGATTTGTCAGGGATGACGGTGTAGGTGCCTTTTGCAGGAGAATTTCCAGCATTGTGTAAAAAGACAAAACGTGTTCCATCAGGAGCCACTCTCAAACCGCCTGTGAATTTTTCTGGTGCGCCTTTGATTTCGCACGGGCCACCTTTTGAATGAATGAGGGCTTTTTCATTTTCGTGAATAAATTGCCCGATTGCTTTGGCTGCTAAATATTTGTCGCCGACTGCTCCACATTCGCGGATAGCTGCGTTGTAGTCGTAGCTGGTAGTTTGCCCTCGAGCGCCCCAGCCTGCAAAGTGAGTTCCGCCGACAAACATGTAGGGGTTGATGATCGTTGCTCCGCCAAGCAGAGACATGATGTTGATGGCTTGGTAGTGTTTGGCGTCAGAATAGTGGTCTTCGCTGAGCCCTCCTCCAATGGTGGAAAACCATCCGCCTTGAAGTTCAGTAACCATGCCTGGTGCATCGGGCTGTTTGTGTTTGAGCGTTGCCATGCGATAGGCGCAGTCTCCGGCTTTGTCGTGACCCACGTAATAGTTATCGCTATCGAAGACGTGAGAAAGAACGGGGTCTTTGCTGCCACGGCATTGGTTGGTGAGGCAGGTGAATGTGGGGACGGAAATACCAGAATCTACCACGGTTTTGTAGAGGTCGCGCAGAACAGCTTCTTTGTCTTTTGCTCCGCTGTGGTTGTATTCATTTTCGATTTGAACCAAAATGATCCCTTTTTGACCTGGCTTTTTGTTGGTGAGTTGGTGTTTGGCAAACACGGGGCAGATCGCTTTATACCAATGCTTTGACCATGCAATATGGGATGGATCTCCACTGCGGAGCCAGAATTGTTTATCTTTCGTTTTGTAAGAGTCTGGCATAAATTTGGCCAACCAGCGGGGGTAGGCACCGCCAGCCCATTCGGCGCAGATGAATGGTCCTGGGCGCACGATGGAATACATGCCAAATTCGTTGTGAACCATATCAAGAAACTCTTCGAGTAACTTTGTGTCCACTTGAGAAAAGTCATTGATATCTTTTGGCATTTCTCGCTCGTGAATATTCCAAGGAACATAAGTTTCCACGGTGTTGAATCCCGCCTCTTTGATTTTTTGGAGACGATCGCGCCAGAGCGCTTTAGGTGTGCGGAAATAGTGGAATGCGGCACTGTAAACAAAAACGTCTTTCCCTTCGATTGTCATGCAATCTCCCGAGTAGCGGATGCGATCGGGGTGGGGGAAGGTTTTGGTAGAGTTCGTTGGCGAAGTTGTCTTGGGTGACTCAGGTTTTGCTTGAGCCGTGGCTACCCCAAGAGCAAGGATAAGTGTTGAAATTGAAAATTTAAAAAGTGGTTTCATGATGAATTTGATGTGCCAGCAGTATGGCGTTTGAGATACGTGCGGATATGAGCATTTTTTTCAAAAAAAAGCGCGAGCATGGAGATGTTCGCGCTTTGAAGATATCAATAATGGAAGTTGTTCGCTTCTATTATGGTAATTGAGTTTCACCCATGAGGAACCGGTCGCACTCGCGTGCTACGCCACGTCCTTCATTGATTGCCCATACGACAAGTGATTGACCGCGGCGCATATCGCCAGCAGCAAATACACCTTCGACATTGGTTTGGTAAACGTCGTGCTCCGCTTTTACATTGCTGCGAGCATCGGTTTCGAGTTTGAACTGGTCGATTACTTTTTGCTCAGGCCCTAAGAATCCCATAGCGAGAAGCACGAGATCAGCTTTGAGGGTGCGGATTGTGCCATCGGTCTCAACGGGAACAAATTGTCCTTTCTCATTTTTCTCCCAAGTGATGTCGACAACTTCAACGCCGGTGACGTTTCCGTTTTCGTCTTTTACGATCGACTTGGTCATGATGAGATATTTGCGGGGATCTCCACCTTGAACGGCATCAGCTTCTTGCTGGCCATAGTCCATTTTGTAAACCTTAGGCCATTCGGGCCATGGGTTGTTGGGGGCGCGCTCCTTGGGTGGTTGAGGCATGATTTCAAGTTGGTAAACACTCTTACAACCTTGGCGGATGCTTGTGCCCACACAGTCGGTTCCTGTATCACCACCACCGATGATGATGACGTCTTTGCCCGTGGCGTTGAGCTCTGGGTTGGTTCCATCAAAATCGTGATCGAGTTGGTGTTTGGTGTTGGCTTTGAGAAATTCCATAGCCTGATGCACGCCTTTGGCATCGCGTCCTTCCACAGGAAGATCGCGTGGTTTTGTTGCACCGCAGCAAAGGATAACCGCGTCAAACTCTTTGCGGAGCTTGTTGGGGGACCATTCGGCATTTTCGGAAATGAAGGTGTTGCATTTGAACTCAACGCCTTCTTCTTCCATAAGCGCAATACGACGAAGAACGACTTCTTTTTTGTCGAGCTTCATGTTGGGGATGCCATACATGAGCAATCCGCCTGGGCGGTCGGCACGTTCGAAAACGACAACTTTGTGACCCGCTTTGTTGAGTTGATCCGCAGCTGCGAGTCCAGCAGGGCCTGATCCTACAATAGCAACACTCTTTCCTGTGCGCACGGCGGGAGGATTTGCGGTCATGCGACCATCTTCCCATCCGCGATCGGAAATGGTGCATTCGACGTTTTTAATCGTGACGGGTGGCTCGATAGAGCCAAGCACGCAACCACCTTCACAAGGAGCGGGACAGACCCGGCCAGTGAAGTCGGGGAAGTTGTTGGTTTTGAGGAGGCGTTGAAGTGCTTCCTCCCAGCGCCCTTTGTAAACGAGATCGTTAAACTCAGGGATGAGGTTGTTGATGGGGCATCCGCTAGACATGCCACCGAACATAAGTCCTGTGTGGCAGTAGGGGGTGCCGCAGTCCATACAACGAGCTGCTTGGGTTTGCACGGCTTTGTCATCGCGCACATCGTGAAACTCTTTCCAGTCCTTAATCCGCTCAAGTGGAGCGCGATCAGGGATTGGGCAGCGTTCAAATTCTAAGAATCCTGTTGGTTTTCCCATGATAATATTTGGTTAATTTGTTGATTGGTTGCTTCGCTTAGTGTCCAGCTTTGGTGTTTGCTTCGAATGCCGCGAGGATGGCGTCGTCACCAGAAAGTCCGCTTTTTTCAGCTTCTTTCACAGCATTGAGCACACGTTCATAGTCGGATGGCATAACTTTGAGGAACTTCTTCAGTGACTCCTCCCAATTGTCCAAAATGAACTGACCTTTGGCACTACCAGTGTATTCGACGTGGCGTTGGATGCGGGCTTTGACTTCTTCAATCTCCTCGGCTTCGCAGTCGCTCAGCTTGTAGAGGTTGGACATGGCGTCGTTGTTTTTCGATTCAAAATCGCCATGTTCGTTGTAAATGTAAGCGATACCGCCTGACATTCCAGCTCCGAAGTTGCGTCCCGTGCCACCGAGGATGGTGACGGTTCCTCCAGTCATGTATTCGCAAGCGTGATCGCCTACGCCTTCGATGACGGCATGCACACCAGAGTTTCGCACGCAGAAGCGTTCACCAGCGACACCTGCCATGTAGGCCTCACCGTTGGTCGCTCCGTAGAAGGCGACGTTTCCGACGATGATGTTTTGGTCGGCTACAAACTCAGGAAGTGAGTTCTTTGGTGGGTAAACGATGATTTTCGCACCGCAAACACCTTTTCCGATGTAGTCGTTGGCGTCTCCTTCAAGCTCAAGCGTCATACCTTTCGGACAGAAAGCTCCGAGACTTTGTCCAGCGCTTCCGTTGAACTTGAGATGAATGGTTCCTTCTGGGAGACCAGCGGCACCGTGGTGACGGCTAATCTCAGCACCCGTGATGGTTCCAACTACGCGGTCGGTGTTTGTGATAGGAAGTTCCGCGTAAACTTTTTCGTAGTTTTCGATCGCTGGGCGACAAAGCTCAAGAATCGTTGTTTTATCGAGGCAATGATCCAACAAGTGGTCTTGAGTTTGCTGAGCGTAAGTTCCGACCTCTGGTCCAACTTTAGGGCGATAGAGGATCTTCGAGTAATCCAACCCTTGAGCTTTCCAGTGTTCGATCGCTTTGTTCATCTTCAAACGCTCGCAGTGACCAACCATTTCGTTGATGGTGCGGAATCCGAGTTTTGCCATGATTTCGCGGATTTCAACAGCCACGAAGTTCATGTAGTTGACAACGTTTTCTACGGCTCCGTCGAATTTTTTACGGAGGTCGACGTTTTGAGTCGCGATACCCACTGGGCAGGTGTTTTTGTGGCAAACGCGCATCATGATACACCCGAGAGTTACCAATGGAGCGGTAGCAAATCCAAACTCTTCAGCTCCAAGTAAGGCTGCGATTACAACATCGCGTCCAGTTTTAAGCTGTCCGTCTGTTTCGAGAACTACGCGGCTTCGGAGGTTGTTGATGAGGAGGGTTTGGTTGGTTTCTGCGAGACCAAGTTCCCATGGGGATCCTGCGTTTTGGATGGATGAACGTGGACTTGCGCCGGTTCCTCCGTCGTGTCCCGCAATGAGGATGACGTCAGCTTTAGCTTTTGCCACACCTGCTGCGATGGTTCCAACACCAACCTCTGAAACGAGTTTTACGTTGATACGTGCATCCGTGTTTGCATTTTTGAGGTCGTGAATCAGCTCAGCCATGTCCTCGATTGAGTAAATGTCGTGGTGCGGAGGAGGGGAGATGAGTCCCACACCTGGTGTTGTTCCGCGGCATTTTGCAATTTGAGGAAGCACTTTGTGACCCGGAAGTTCACCACCTTCACCTGGCTTAGCGCCTTGTGAGATTTTAATCTGAATTTCCCGAGCGTTGACGAGATAGTTACTGGTGACGCCGAATCGACCACTAGCAACCTGCTTGATGGCAGATTTCTTGGAGTCGCCTTTTTCGTTGGTCCAGCGGAATCGGTAAGCTTCTTCACCACCTTCACCCGTGTTTGATTTACCACCGAGGCGGTTCATCGCCACAGCGAGGGCTTCGTGCGCTTCAGCTGAGATTGATCCGTAAGACATCGCGCCCGTTTTGAAGCGTTTTACGATGCTTGAAACTGGCTCCACCTCTTCGAGTGGAATTTCTTTGGCGGGATCAAATTTAAACTCCATGAGACCACGCAGCGTGCAGAGTCCTTTGGATTGTTCATCGATCAGATTTGAATACTGACGGAACACTTCCATATCTCCGAGTTTTGTGGATTGTTGGAGTAAGTGGATTGCCTGTGGGCTGAAGAGGTGACGCTCACCTTTGGCGCGCCATTGATAAATTCCTCCAGAATCGAGAGCGTCATTTTCAACTTCGCGAGGTTTGTAGGCCTCGTCGTGACGCATTTTAGTTTCTTGAGAAATGGTGGCGAGTCCAATTCCTTTCACGCGCGACGTTGTGCGGGTAAAGTAAGTATCGATCACCTCTTTGTTTAAACCAATACATTCGAAAATTTGTGCGCCACGGTAGCTCGCCACGGTGGAGATTCCCATTTTCGACATGGTTTTGATCACGCCTTTGATGGATGCGTAGAGGTATTTCTTTACGGCGGTAGGCTGATCCATGTCAAGTTCGCCGTCCTCACACATCTCACCGATGGTGTCGATGGCGAGGTAAGGGTTGATGACATCGGCACCGTATCCGAGAAGCACGGAGAAGTGATGGACTTCACGAGGTTCTCCAGATTCCAGAACGATGGATACCTTGGTGCGTGTTCCTTGGCGGATCAGGTGATGGTGCAAGCCTGCAACTGCGAGAAGCGCAGGAATGGCTGTTTTTTTCTCGTTCATTCCACGATCGGAAAGAATGAGAATGTTGTCACCGTGAAGGATGGCGGTGTCGGCAGCTTTGAAGAGTTTATCCAAGGCTTTTTTAAGAGCGTCTCCCGTAACTTCACCTACATGATCGACATCGTCAGAAAGATGTGGGTTGTCAACGTGGCCAGGGAGTTGACCGACAGCGAGTCCTGCATCCAGAGTTTCTGGACGGTAGAGGATGGGTAAGGTTTCAGCTTGGAATCCTTCGAGGTCGACATCGCGCAATTTAGCGAGTTCTTCGTTGTCGATGATAGGGCTTTCCAGACGGATCATGCGACAGTTTTCTGGTCCAGGGTTGAGGATGTCACTTTCAGAGCCTACGAAGGTAATGCTTGATGTGATGAGTTCCTCTCGGATGGGGTCGATCGCTGGGTTGGTGACCTGGGCGAACAACTGACGGAAGTAACTGTAAAGCAACTGTGGTTTGTCAGAAAGAACCGCAAGGGGGGTGTCGTTACCCATCGCTCCGATAGGCTGAATGCCTGTGGTTGCGGATGGTCCAAGGATGAATCGCTTGTCCTCATAGGTGTATCCAAATGCGCGATTGCGTTGAACGAGTTCGTGTCCCGTAATACGGGGTTTCACTTCACCTTTGGCGAGGTCTGCAAAAAATACGCGGTTTTTCTCAAGCCACTCGCCGTAAGGTTTTTCGTTTGCAATTTGCTCTTTCACCTCGGCGTCGTCAACGATGCGACCTTCTTTGGTGTCCACAAGGAACATGCGACCTGGCTCAAGACGACCTTTTTTCACGACCGTTGCTGGGTCTACTTTAACCACACCAACTTCAGAAGCCATAATGACCATGTCGTCATTGGTGACGTAGTAGCGGGATGGGCGGAGTCCGTTGCGGTCGAGCACAGCACCGATACAAACACCATCACAGAATGCGATAGAAGCAGGGCCGTCCCATGGTTCCATGAGTGTAGCATTGTATTCGTAAAATGCTTTTTTGCTGTCGCTCATGTGTTCGTGTTTTTCCCAAGGCTCAGGAATCATCATCATGATGGCCTGAGGAAGGGAGCGTCCCGAAAGAACGAGGAATTCGAGACAGTTGTCAAACATAGCGGAGTCTGAACCGTCCTCGCGGATGATAGGGAGGAGTTTGTCGAGATCTTTACCGAGGACACCGCTGGCTAGAAGGTTTTGGCGAGCTTGCATCCAGTTAGCATTTCCGCGCATGGTGTTGATTTCACCATTGTGAGACATGTAGCGGAATGGTTGGGCGCGTGGCCAACTTGGGAAGGTGTTGGTGCTGAAGCGAGAGTGCACCAGTGCCATTGCCGACTCCATGTTTTTATCTTGGAGGTCAGGGAAGTAATCGCGAAGTTGCGCAGGGGTAAGCATCCCTTTGTAGACGATCGTGCGAGCAGAGAGAGTTACTGTGTAGAAATACTCTGTTCCGCTGGTTTCGCAGTAGCGGATCGCTTGAGATGTGCGACGGCGTAAAACGTAAAGGCGACGCTCAAAGTCTTGGTCGTCGGTGATATCTGCAGGGCGAGCAATGAAGATTTGCTTCATTGTTGGTTCGCACTCGCGAGATGCTTTACCCAGGATTTCAGAATTGGTAGGGACGTCGCGCCAACCGAGAACTTCAAATTTTTCTTTTTTGGCCGTTTTTTCAAAAATCTTCATGGCTGATGCGCATTCTTGGGCATCAGGCGAAAGGTTGACAAAACCTACGGCATATTGACCTTCATCGGGGAGAGTGAAGCCTAGTTTTTCAGTTTCAGCTTTAAAGAACTTGTGTGGAAGTTGGAAAAAGAGACCTGCACCGTCACCTGTGGCTTCATCACAACCGCAACCGCCACGGTGTTCCATGTTGTCGTTCATTTCGAGAGCTTGCTCGATAATGCTGTGGGACTTTTTGCCTTTTAAGTGGCAGAGGAAACCAACTCCGCAGGAGTCGTGTTCATGAGCAGGGTCGTAGAGGCCTTGGGCTTCTGGGAGACCTAGAGTTTGTAGTGTTTTTGTATTCTTCTCCGTCATAAAATTTTTGAGTTAATGGCTTAATAAGTCATTTCTAGCTGATTGCGCTAGAGTTGTTGATTTCAGATACTAAGAAAAACCACAGCATGATTTATGCCGAAATCGGCTGTTTTTTAAGAGTTTTTTCTAAGCGGGTGGGGAATCTGCCCTAATACAGGAAAAAAGTATAGAGTAAATGTAAAAACTATGCAGTTTTTGAAAATTGATCCTCTGTTCAGAAATGGGTTAGCGAGGTTCGATTAGATGACAGATTCTTTCAACTGGTTGAATTTCGGGATAGCCTAGTGAAGCAAATTGTGTCAGATTCCGTGCGTATTGATGATCGAACAATTCAAAAAACAACAAAAAAGTAAGATTTTAGCAAGGTGTGTATGGGGGATATGCGCTTCGTTGCTAGCAACGGGAGTGGTCTATTCTCAGAAAGCAGACCATCAGGTTGAAAAAGCGAAAACTATTCAAGTTGCCCCTGCAAAAAAATCGACTCAAAAGGTCGATATGTCTGTGCTAGACCCTGATACTTATAGAAAACCCGCTGAGAAAGCAGTTGAGAAATCTTCTGTAAATACATCTCTCAAAACGCAAAAATCTACCGAAGGAAAGTCGGTTCAAAAAGAGGCAAGCGGCAAGTCTGAAGCATTATCTGATGATGTCACTCCGCAACCAACAGCTACTTTGCATATTCCTAAAAAGGAAGCCGCAAAGATTGTCGAAAAACAGTTAGAAACGGTTAAAAAGAGTGGCGGAATTGTGAGGCCTGGCTCAGAGTCTCATCAGGGCAGCGGTTTGAAAGGCGCTGTTCAGGTGCGTAAAGATGCCAGAACCATGACTTTGTCAGTTCCTGCACCGCGAGGACAAATCACAGATCGCAACGGTAAACCGTTTGCTCAAACAAAGGTGGTTTGGTATCCGGCGTTGAAATTTGGTCAATTTGAAAAAGATGATCGCCAGTATGTAGTTTCTTGGGCTCGTAAGCGAATAGCCCAAGCTAATTCTGTGTTTGGGATCGAATGGAAAATTTCGGATGACCGACTGTGGCAACATTATAAAAACCGCCGTTGGTTGCCACTACCCTATACGCGTGTGGTCGATTTGGATGAAAAAACGAAGATTGAGAAAAGTTTGATGCCTGGGTTGATTTTACATCCCGTGTATTTGAGGGTGTATCCTAAGAAAGACTCAGCAGCCCATGTGATTGGCTATGTTGGTAGTGCTGGCAAATTGGAACGTGGCCCTATCAATTACGGAGACCCTATCTTTGAAAGGTCTGAAGGGCGTTCTGGCTTGGAAAAACTTTTTGATGATGTCCTTAAAGGAACCCCTGGTTTGTTGCGGAAAGATTACGAAGCTGATGGCACGTTAGTGGTTAGAAAGATGGAGCGTCGTCCTAGACCAGGGGGAACCGTGGTCACAACCTTGGATCGCGATTGGCAGGTCTATGCGGAAGAGGTGTTAAAACGCCGATGCACTCGTGGGGCATTTGTCGTTATTGACGTGCAAACGGGAGAGGTGCTCACTTTGGCTTCACGCCCTAGTTTTGATTTGAATGGATTTTTGCCTTTTTTGAGTTCAAAAAAATACAAAGAACTTAAAGAAGATCCTGGAACGCCTTTATTTGGGCGCGCTTTCCAAGGAGCCTATCCTCCAGCATCAACCTTTAAACCTATTGTGGCTTTAGCGGCTTTGGCATCGCGCGTTATCACTCCAAGCACTTTGATTTATTGTCCTGCTGCCATCGCGATAGGAAACCACGTCTTCAAAAACTGGTCAAAAATCCCAGAGGGAGACATCAATGTGAAAATGGCTTTAGCGCGTTCTTGTAACCCGTTTTTCTATCAAGTGGGGATTCAAGCAGGGCCGAACGCTTTTCTTTCGATGGCTCGCAGATTGGGTTATGGATCTAAAACGGGATTACCTTTGATTGGGGAAACCACTGGCTTGGTGCCGACGGATAAGTGGTTTAGAGAGCATGAAAAACGGAGAATTATGGATGGAGATACAGCAAACTTGTCGATTGGTCAGGGGGTGTTGTTAGCCTCTCCTCTTCAAGTTGCTCAAGGAATGGCTGGAATTGCGCGGGGTGAAGCATTACCTCAATTGGCTTTGATTAAGCAAATTCAAGATGTGAACGGTCGGGTTTTGATGGCGCATCAACCCAAAAACAGAACTTTGCTCAATGTGGATCCTGCTAGCGTAGAAGCGGTTCACGAAGGAATGCGGGAAGTTGTGAATGAACCATACGGAACAGGTAAGCGCGGAGCATTATCCTATACTGAGTTGTGTGGAAAAACGGGAACGGCTCAGTGGGGGCCTCCTAGTCAGAATAAAAGATTGGCTTGGTTTGCTGGATTTTTCCCTGCTAAAAATCCACGGTTTGCATTTGCCGCGCTTTACGAAGGAAAACCGGGTGAAAAATTAAGCGGAGGTCGTTTGGCGGCTCCTATGATCAGTGATTTTTTTGAACACTTCAAAAAGGATATTAAAATGATGATCAAGCCACCGCCAAAAGCGATGGTTATTGAAGAGGATGAACCAGATGGAAAAATTCTCAATGTTAAGGGGGCTCCTAAAGCTATTCAGATAGAAGAAGATGACCGTTCTTTGGATCCGATTATGAATCAGAGCGAGCATATAGCACCTCCCAATCAGGGGGCTTCTATTCAAGATTCGCGAGTTCCTCAAAGAAGAACTTCGTCTCCTGCTCGGGCCGTTCCTGTGAGGGAAGATGGATATCAGGCTCCGCCTCTACGACCAGCTCCATCATACCATAAAACTAATCGGGCGATTCCAGTTGAGGAATAATCTCGAAGAAAAAATCTAAAAACATGGAAGAAGACGTATTAACACAGAAGCCAGCATTAGCCAAGCATCCCAAACTTCGTAGAGGGGTTGGGTTGCTTTTGACTGGATTAGCCACAGTGATTCCTGTGATGGGAACCATTTGGCTTCTTTCTGTTATTTACCAAGTTCTTTTAAAACTTGGAGATATCATTATTCAGCGGACTTTTATGATCCTCAACGGGGTTCGTTGGTACGCTAGTGGTGGTTCTCCTTCCTTTTCTGAATGGCAATTTGATTTTTTCGGAGCCAATTTGGTGCGTTTTTTACTACCAGTATTTCTGCTTTTGCTTTTTGGAGCTGGTGTAACGAGTAAGCAAGGGCATCGACTCTGGAAATGGATGGAAAATACGATGCAGCGGGTTCCCTACTTAGGGTATATTTATTCAACGCTTAAACAGGTTGTCGACGCTGTAAAAGATCTTGGCGGGGAACGTAAATTTAAAGGCGTTGCTTATATTGAATATCCAAGCCCTGGCTGTCGGTTACTTGGTTTTATTACAGGGAATTACTACGATCCTCAGAGGGGGAAAGACGTAACCTCTATTCTGATACCTACCAGCCCTAGCCCTTTGACTGGGTTTGTGATTATTGTAGACGACGATAAAGTGGAAAAAAGTGACCTATCGCTAGAGGAGGCAACCAAGATGGTGGTATCTGGAGGACTCGTCGCTCCAGCATCTTACGCAGAATGATAGCGTGAAGCTTATTGATTTGTATTTTTTCTCTGAAGTCTTTAAAATTTCATGCTTAATTTTCGATATTTATTATTACTTTTTCTTTGTTTGATTTGTGTTTCGTCTGTTGAGGCCGACGCATCAAGAGAATATCAACAACTAAAAGACTCATTGCGTAGTGCTTTTGTCGGGAAAGGCGATGAAGTTCGTAATATTGCTGAATTGCAGCAATTGACTCAGCAGCCAAAGATTCGTAAGAAATTGCTTCAATTCGCCTTTTTAGATCGTTTTTCCCCGAAGGTTGTTGATCAAATTACTGCAGAGGATCAAGGCAAAGCGTTCATGGAAGCGCTTTACGATAACCCGATCTGGATGCAAATGCTTTTAATTTCAGGGCCGATTGATCATCCAGATTCGACTTTATCGCATTTGGCATCCATCTGGAAAAAAGACCCAGAGTCAGCTAAGAAAAAAGACCTTCAAACTCTCTCGATCGCTATTGCTTTGGAATTCGGGAAGCATCAGTGGCCAAAAGAAAGGGCTTGGGCTCGGTATATCTTTTACCGAGATAGTCAAAAGTTAGAGTTACTTCATCCCATTTATGATAAGTTGGAAGCTTGGGAAAAACGCTACCTTGTAGGGCATGCTCTTTCGATGCACGGTGGTGTGAAATCCCAAGTTTGGCTTCGAGATAATGTGAAACTGACGGCTGAGGGATACCGTCACGCTTGTTGGCAGGTTGCGTATCGTAGCTTTAACGTTTTTGATGATACGGTGCAAGGGCCTATGTATTATTACCCTTTTGAAGGGAGTTTTAATTCATTTAGTGAAATGACGCGCTATGTAGGAGGCGTGTGCGGTCGGCTTTCAGGTTATGGGGCTGCAGCTGCCGTTGCAAATGGGATTCCAGCAACAACGATGGGAGAACCTGGTCATTGCGCTTATACCGTGCGCATTGCTCGAGGTAAGTGGATGCCTGCTTATTCTTTAAGTTGGAAACGCGGCGTGCACGTGCAGTTTTATGGGAAGAGTTTTAATTTATTGGTGCTGACCGATGCTATATTTTCAGACCATTCATCATTGTTGAAAGCCAATGAGTATTTGTGGTGGGCTCGCGTGTTTGCTCCAACCGATCCGTCTATAGTTCGGAGGT
>CAZOWD010000019.1:0-1524 GCA_964583225.1 uncultured Verrucomicrobiales bacterium
GTTAGAGAAATGGTTCCTGTTCGTGGGTTAGCTCCAGTATCCCATGTTCCTTTTGTTGAGGTTACGTTGATAGCGTCAGATGATGGTGTCGGGGGGGCAGCTGTTGTCTGACCGATTGCCCCCATCGAAGCGATCAAACTGAAAGCGAAGAGACTTGAAATAAGTTTTTTCATAGCGATAAAATTGGTGTGTTATTGTTTTTTAGTATCACAGTTTACTTATTTTCCACTGTGACGAAAAGATATATTTAGCCAAACATCTTTTCGAGCTGAGATACTTTTTTAGTTGTCTAGATCGAGTGTTGAGATTTTTAGGATTTTTCTTCTGAAGCGTTTGTTTCGGTTTCTGAATTTTCCTCTTGTTTTTCAACGTTTTCCTTTTCTTCTGCTGCTTTGACCTGTTTTTCTAAATCGGAGAGCACAGAAGCATTGGGATCGAGTTTTCGGATTCGCTCAATTTGTTTTTTTGCTCCGTCAATGTCATTGCCCTCGATGCGTTTTTGAGCTCTTTTGGCGAATGTTTTGATCTTTTGCTGATCGACGTCGTTGTTCGGAGTCTCACCTGTATCGGTTCCGTCCGTGAGATCTGGAAGCAGATCGCTATCGGCATCGCTATCAGAATCAAAATCGGGGAGGGGATCGTTATTTAAGCTACGTTTGAGAGCTTTACGGTGCTTTTTCTTTTTACTTTTCTTTTTCTCGTGTCTCGTTTTTTTCTTTCCGACAATGATAGGTTGAATATCACTGACGGGAGCAAGACTTAGATTTTCTGAAAATGGTTGAAGTTCGAGAGCTGGAAGGGGGACGATTGTTTGTGTGAAGTCGGTGACGCTTCGTTGAGTTTTTCGATATACGGAAGGGCGGTAATTAACTTCGCAGTAATTTCCAGTAGATGCCACAGCTTTCGCTTTGGTAATGATTTTTTGAGTATGAGCATCGACGGCGTAGTAGGTCATTTCGCAACCAATTTCGACATTGTCTTTATAGGCAATTAAATAATCATCACGGTTATAATCTGTTCCTAGTACATCTACGAGCACGACGAGGTAAATGTCAGCATCTTCAGGTGATGTGACTTGATATCCGTCGAAGCGTAGTCTTTTTGTAAGAACACTTTGCAAGAAATCGACGTCTTGACGCGTGTTCATGGATTTAACGTTTAGTTTAGAAGTCAATCGGTAATCAACGGTGAAATATTGACTAATAGGGATTGGGATTGACTGGATCATACCAGGAAAAGCGGGTATTTCCGTAGCTCCCGTTGTTTCTAGGCTTGTGACTTCGATTGCCACTTTTCGTTTTTTAAATTTGGAAAAATCCATTTTTCCAGCAGCGTGGAAAATGGTGGCAGAGAGGACGCGTTCTTCTTCATCAAAACGCTTTCCCCCAGCGTGGGTTGGCATGGGTCTAAAGGTTGCGCAACTACCAAGAAAGAGCATGGAGGCTCCTAAAGCAAGAGTGAATGGAAGTTGGAAAGGTGTTTTCATTAGGCGAATATCCTTTGGGTCATGGTCACAAATGCGAT
>CAZOWD010000019.1:1624-17048 GCA_964583225.1 uncultured Verrucomicrobiales bacterium
GGAGTGAAGCGAACGTTACGCTCTTTGTAAGCTCCTACAGAAGCAACTTCTTTTGATGAAGCAATCACTTTTTGGGTGATTGGGTCGATGGCGTAATAGGTCATTTCGCAGGTTGCTGCCAAGTTGTCATCGTAAGCAACGGCGTAATCTTTACGGCTGAGGTTGGTTCCGAGAACGTCAACGAGAACTACGATTTCTACGTCAGCGGATTCTGTTGGAACAATTTGGAATCCATCGTGTCGTAAACGCATTTCCAAGGTGCGTTTAAGATAGGTTAAGTCCTGACGAGTGATGTTGTTGTTGGATTTCATACCATCGGGGTTGAATGAAAAGGATGGTATGAGGCGGACTGTGTTTTTGTTTTGTGAGTTGGGTTTGCGCGCTACAGTCTCATCGTATTGCTTGTAGGTGCCTTCATTATCATATGTCGTTTTTCTTGCATATTCTTTGGTAAGATCATCTAAGCCACGTGTCGCTTCAAAATAACTACTGGATTCTTGAAGTCCGGGGTAAAATGCTTGACCCGTTCCTGATGTTTCGAGTCCTGTGATCTCAAGGGATACTCGGCGTTTTTTGATTTGGCTGAAGTCCATCTTATTCGCGGCGTGTCGAATAGCGGCTGAGACCACGCGTTGCTCTTCGTCAAAGCGTTTACCACCACCATGAGTAGGCATTCCTCGGAATGTGGAGCAGTTTGTTAGGGCGAATGTTGCCGCGATCGGTAACAGGATTAATTTCAGGTTAGGTCGTTTTTTCATTGTTGATGTGTTAAACGTTTGATGATGTTGGGTCTTCTAAAAAGAAGGTGTGAGATAGTCAATGTAATTCTTGAGCAAACTTGTGATCTCGTATGAGATGAATCATTTGCAAATGGAAATATTAGGTGGGTAGGTGTTGTTTGAAGATCTAAGATTTAAATCGAACTTAACGTTATCAATTAAACGTTATTTAGATGGTATGGGAATGTTTTTTTGTCCTTAAAATGCAGGTGGTTGTTGTTTATTTGCGAACTGTTGAGTAGGTGGATGGAGAAACCAACCCGAGAATGAGTTGGTTTCTCATGATCGTCGAGGTTTTAGTAGGAAACGTTGATTTGAAGCGTTTCTCCTTTGACGGGGAGCACTTCATTGGAATCGACGGTTTGTCCATTGACCGTGATGCTTCGTTGCTTCCCATTGGCTGGGGTGAGGTTTATTTCATATGTGCAGTCTCGGAATTTGCGGGTGATTTTAATGTCGCCTAATGACGCTGGAATTTGCGGGTCGATGATGAGTCCTGCAAATCCTGGACGGATACCGAGAATGTGTTGAGTGATCGCGACATAGTTCCAAGCCGCGGTTCCTGTGAGCCAAGAGTTTTTGGCTTCGCCTGGTTTTGCTGCGGTTTTGCCTGCAATCATTTGGGAATAAACGTAGGGTTCTTGCCCGTGGATTTCGCTGATGTCCTCGCGGAATGCAGGAGCAATGCGTTTGTAGTAATCGTAAGCTTTTTCACCATTGCCGAGCATGGTTTCGGCGATCATAATCCATGGGTTGTTGTGGCAGAAAATGCCACCGTTTTCTTTGTATCCAGGAGGGTAAGAGGAAACTTCACCAAGGTGAACTTGGTATTTTTCATGGGGCGGGTGTTGGAGAACGAGTCCGTGAGGGGTGCCAAGCATGGCTTCGGTAGAATCAAGCGCCTTGCGAGCAAACCCGTCATCGTGACCGCAACCAGCCATCACGCACCAACCTTGAGATTCGATGTAAATATGACCATCTTCACATTCAGGGCTACCTACTTTGTTGCCAAAGTAGTCATAGGCGCGAAGGAACCATTCAGGTTCGCGACCGTGCGCGTCGATGGTATCGATCATTTTTTGTGCTGCCGCTTCGACTTCGGAGGCTTTTTCATCTTTGCCGAGGTGGTGTAAAAGTTTGGCGTATTCTTTGGCCGCGTAGACGAATAGTCCGGCAATCATGAGAGATTCAGCGGTCTTTCCTTGTTTGTTGGCGGTTGTTTGAAATGACTCACCAGGTTCTTCGGAGAAGCAGTTGAGGTTGAGGCAATCGTTCCAATCGGCCCGGCCTATAAGGGGTAATCCGTGAGGTCCTAAGTTGTTTAAGGTGAACTGGAAAGATCGTTCGAGGTGTTCGAGGAGTGGCTCCGCTAACGATGGATCATTTTCAAAGTCGACTTTTTCATCGAGGATTGAAAAATCTCCAGTTTCGCGAAGATAGCCGCCGACTCCGAGAATCAGCCAGAGAGGGTCATCGTTAAAATCTCCACCGATATCTGCATTGCCTCGCTTGGTGAGCGGTTGGTATTGGTGGTAGGCTCCGCCATCGCGCAGTTGAGTGGCGGCAATATCAAGAATGCGTTCGCGGGCGCGCTCGGGGACTTGATGAACAAACCCGAGAAGGTCTTGGTTGGAGTCGCGGAATCCCATGCCACGTCCGACGCCTGATTCGTAATAAGAGGCTGAACGGGACATATTGAAGGTGACCATACACTGGTAGGGGTTCCAGAGGTTTACCATGCGGTTGAGTTTTTCATCGGAGCTTTCGATGACATAGGGGGCTAGAATCTCATCCCACTGAGCGGATGTTGCAGCTAAGGAGGCCTCTACCGCTTCGTCCGTTGACCATTTTTCGATTGCTGCGTGAGCAACTGATTTGTTGAGCGTTCCATCGGCGTTGAATTTTTCTTCCTTGGGGTTTTCTGCGTATCCGAGGATGAAAATAAGAGAGGTTTCTTCGCCTGGAGCGAGTTCGATTTCGATCTGTTGAGAGGCTACAGGTGACCAGCCGTGGGCGATTTTGTCGTCGAGTTCACCTTTGACTACAGCTTCGGGAGCTTCGAGTGATCCGTAGGTTCCTGTGAAGCTGAACCGATCTGTCGTGAAGTGAGAGATGTCGCGGTTGACATGGTAATACGCGTAGTGGTTGCGACGCTCGCGGTATTCGGTTTTGTGGTAAATGGTTGAACCTTCAACTTCGACTTCGCCAATGTTGAGGTTGCGTTGGAAATTTCGGTCGTCTTCGGATGCATCCCAGAGACAAAATTCGATGAAAGAGAAAAGGGTGAGCTTGCGGGGGGCGTTGCCTGTGTTGCGGATTTTTACGCGGTGGAGTTCGAGTGTTTCGCCGAGCGGGACGGTGTAAGTGACTTCGGATTCGATGCCGTCGAATTCTCCTGTAATTTTAGTGTAACCGAGTCCGTGGCGACATTCGTAGCGGTCGAGATCTTTGCGGACGGGTTGCCAAGTTGGTGACCAGAATTCTCCTTTTTCATTGCGGATGAAGAAATAGCGACCGTTGGAGTCGAGAGGGATATTGTTGTAACGGTAGCGTGTCAGTCGGCGGAGTTTCGCATCGCGGTAAAATGAATATCCACCACCCGTATTGGAAATGAGACCGAAAAATGATTCGGAGCCGAGGTAGTTAATCCAAGGTTTTGGTGTGTCAGGGCGGGTGATGATGTATTCGCGGGAGGCGTCGTCGAAGTGTCCGTATTTCATAAAAAATGGTAAGGTGGTTATTGATGGGCTGAAGTTTTCAGTCTTAAGCGAGAGTAACGATAGAAAATGAGATCACAAGAAGGGGGGGCGATGAAAATGAACTATTTTAGAGTTGTAGGGCGAACTGGTAGGGATGATTCTGATCACTGCTGTAACGTTTGATTCCATGAAGCTCATGAGGAGGAAGTTATTTTCCTTATTTAGCATGTCCGTGAATGGTATGGCAAGTATTGATCTTACATTTTATAAGTATATTTGAAGGTCGTCCAAAAACTTCGAATGCGTTCAAGATTGCCAAGAGGTGATTTCTGGGTATCTTGAGCAAGCCGAAGGGGGCGCGTAGGCAGTTTTAACGTATCTAAAATGCGTTGATTACCAGCGAGCTCATTCCTTTGTTATCCGATTTTATATTCTATGGGACTTTTTGATGCATATAGGCGCCGCAGGCTTGCTGACCGAGGGATGTCGTCTGGAAAAAAACGTCGAACGACAGCGGCAAGCGAGGGAGTTGTTGCAAATACCATGGAGCGAAGCTTGGTGGTGAAGCTGTTTCTTTACCCTGCTTTTGTGGTGTTGATTTCCTTTGTGGTGGGATTTTACAACCATGAAAACGTCTTGTTTCATCAAGATATGCCCAAGCGCTTGCTTGTCTGTGCGATCGTTTCGTTCATTGCGATAGCATTTTACCATATACGTCACAGCACGAAGGTGAAAAACAGTAAGGTGGTGCTGGTTTTTGGTGGAATTGTGGCTCAGTTGGTTTTACTGAGAGTGACCTTTTATTTTATTCATGCCAATGGTTGGTGTGAGGATTATCGGCTTTTGTTGGCGCCCTTAGCATTTACTCCGATGGTGCTTTCTGTGTTGCTCGGGCGGCACGCTGGGATGCTCTCTACCTTAATGGTGAGTTTGATGGGATCTTTGTTGATGCCCGTGGGGGATATGTTTTGTTTTTTAATCATAAGTTTAGCGGCGGGAGGTATTGCTGTGGCTATGACGCGAAAAGTTCGTCGTAGAGGGGTTTTGTTGAGAGCCGGTTTTTATGTCGGGGTTACGACGCTATTATTGGCTTTGGCTTTTGACAAAATTCAACTTGAGTCGCTTCAAACGAGTCAGGGGTTGACGTTTGAATGCGTTAAGCTGGCGGTTGCTGTTTTTGCAGGGATGTTGACGGGTATGGTTGTGAGCGGCTTGTTGCCGATATTGGAGAGTTTGTTTAACATCACGACGGATATTAGCTGGCTGGAGATGAGTGATTTAAATCATAAATTGCTTCGACGCTTGCAGTTGGAAGCTCCGGGGACGTATCACCACAGCATGGTGGTGGCTTCTTTAGCTGAATCTGCAGCTGAAAAAATTGGCGCCAACGCGGCGATGTGCCGTGTATGTTCGTATTTTCACGACATAGGAAAGCTGAAAAAACCGAATTATTTCATAGAAAACCAAAGTGAGGTAAACCCGCACGATTCACTTACTCCGACAATGAGCGCGATTATTATCATTGCGCATGTGAAGGATGGCGTGGACATGGCGATTACAGAGAAGCTAAATCCCAAAATAATCGAAGTGATTCGTGAACATCATGGAAGTTCGTTAATTCGTTATTTTTATCATAAGGCGCTGGAGCAGCGCGCTGAGTTTGAGAAAAAAGTGGAGGAGGGGTTAGAAAATAAAGACGATATCCCCGAGGTAGATCCCAAAAATTTCCGTTATCCTGGACCATGCCCAAGTTCGAGGGAGAGCGGTATCATTAGCTTGGCGGATATTGTGGAAAGCGCTTCGCGTTCCTTGAAAAAACCAACCCCTCAGCGCATTCAGAAATTAGTGAATGAATTGGTGACGGATCGGGTTGTTTCGGGGCAAATGGATGGGTCTGATTTGACGTTGGGCGATATCAAAACGCTTTGTGAGTGTTTTGCTTCGACGTTGACGAGTATGATGCATTCGCGGATCGACTATCCAGACGATGACGATCTGAAAGTGAAAAAAAGTAAAAATGACGAAAAGCGCTCGAAAAAAGAACCCGCTTCATCGATTGTGAAAGATGAAAATTTGTCAGATGGCATTTCACTTGCAGGGAAGATGCGTGTTCAAGTGTAATTCGATGTTTTTAATGCTATGATGAATCCGTCACAATCATTTCCAGAAATTTCTCTTTATTCGCATCAAGACGCGATTCCTTTATCGGATCGTTTAATGAATCGTATGGAGTTGGCAGGGCGAAATGCTCTGCCCTCAGTGCTCGCTGTGGCTCTTGATGAGAGCTCTGTTTTAGCTGAGTTGGATGAAGTCGAGGTTAGCTTTGTTGATGATGCTACGATTGCGGACGTGCACCTGCAGTTTATGGATATTCCTGGGGCTACAGACGTGATTACCTTTGATCACGGAGAGATTCATATCAGCGTTGAAACGGCTCGTCAGCAGGCTGAGGAGTTTGGAAATGAGTTCGAGCGAGAGCTGATGCTTTATATCATTCATGGGCTCCTTCATCTGGCGGGATACGAAGACGGGACAGAGCTAGAGCATTTGAGGATGGATGCTCTTCAGCAGAGGATTCTTGAAGAGGTTTGGACGTAATCCATTTTGTGTTTTAAAAAATAAGACCAGCTTCTGTGATGAGATGGTCGATCGGGATGTCATGTTTGTCGGTTGGTATTGAATCCAGAACTTGAAGCTGAAGACAAACTCCGAGAACTTGTGCGGAGGGGGAACGCTGGATAAGTGCTCGATCGTAAAAACCTCCACCGTGACCGAGCCGAGATCCATCGCGTCCGAATGCGAGCCCTGGGCAAAGGTAAGTATCAATTTTAGATAGAGGAACTTCGGGGTGAAATTGGGGATTGGGTTCGAGGATTCCTAAGGTGCCAGGATTCAGTTCCGCAATATCAGAAACATGATGAAAGGTGAGGATTCCTCCCGAATGACAGAGCGGATAAAGGAGATGTCGGTTCGGGAGTGAGCGATGGAGGTCAGACAAATCGACCTCTGGACCATGGGCTGAAAAAATGGCAATGTTTGATGCGTTTTTGCAGTAGGGGATGAGGTGGTTGCAAATAGCAGACGAGGCTTCTGCGATGACTTGCTCCGGAACAACGCGGAGTTTAGACCGCATGGTTTTTCGGAGTTCTGATTTTGAGATCATGTGCGTTTACCTATTTGCCTCTGAATTGATGGGTCGATTGCCATGGTATCCTCGCTAAGCGAAGAAGTGATTGGCGAGTTTAGTCGCAATTGGGGCGATTCGCTGTGGTTTGACCTGAAAAGATGGGAATCGCGACTTTGAGTAAAACCGTGTAAATGATGAGTCCAGTGGCCCAGATGCCGGCAGATATTTTCCATTCGAGTGCTGTTGGGATATACTCAACCCACTCGTGGAGAGTTGATGGGATGAAGCCAGGAATGATGAGCCCCATACCTTTTTCAATCCAGATGCCTGCAAAAATTAAGACGCAAGCGATGATGAGCGTGGTCATGTGCTTGTGAATATTGGGGCGCATGAGCAAGATGGTAGCGACGATAACAAAAATGGTGGATGTCCAGATCCATGGTTGGAGTGCGTGGAGCCCGTGGTGTCCGAAGTAGAGGTAATGAACGGCTGTTGCGTGGCTGCCACCTGTGTAGAACTCGGTAAAAAGTTCTGAAATGAGCATGACGAGGTTGATGAGGATGGTGATGCGCATGATGGATGCGAGGGTGCGAATAGACCCTTCTCCAATTTTCATGCTGGTCATTTTATTGATGATATGAAGTGCTACGATGATAAATGCAGGTCCAGCGCAAAAGGCGGTGGTGAGGAAGCGAGGCGCGAGAAGTGCCGTGTTCCAGAATGGGCGTCCACCCAATCCGCAGTAGAGGAATGCTGTGACGGTGTGGATTGAAATAGCCCATGCAATACTGATAAAGACAAAGGGGAGATACCACTTAGGATTAGGTTTTTCTCCGAGGAAGCGTTTGTAGAGCAAGTATCCGCAGATGTGAAGGTTGAGGAGAAGGTAGCCGTTAAGCACGAGAACGTCCCAAGTGAGCATCGAGACGGGCCAGTTAAATTTGCCAATCAGCGGGATGAGGTGCCATGCGCGATCGGGGCGACCGAGATCCACAATCACAAACATGAGACACATACAAATAGCGGCAATAGCGAGGAGTTCACCGATGATGACGGTGTCGTGCATGTCTTTGTCTTTGTAAACGTAGGCTGGGATCACCATCATCACGCCTCCCGCTGCGAGTCCCACTAAAAAGGTGAAGTTTGCGATGTAGAGTCCCCATGAAACGTGATCGGTCATACCAGTTTGGATCATTCCATCACGCACCTGAAGCGCCCATGAGTTGGCTCCGACAAGCGCGATGCAGGTGAGAAAAATCATCCAAGCGTAAAACGTCCAAGACCCTTGAGTTGCGAGTTTAAAGGCGTAGATGAGAAATTTTGGGTAGGTGTTGACGTGGTGTCCTGCGCTGTGGTGGGCGTTTTTTTCAGGTGTCGATGTTGTTTCCATGTTAGTTTTTGGGTTCATGGGTGAGAGATGCAAAAAAAAGAGAGAGTGAAAATCGGTCGTCGTGGCGGGGAATCTTATTCATCGAAGAAATAGAAGAAGTTGGGCTGAGTTCCCAATTCTTCCTTGAGGACGAAGACGCGTTTGTTTGCTAGAACGGTGCGAATTTCCGAGGTCGGGTCGAGAAGGTTGCCAAAGACGCGTGCTCCAGTTGGGCATGCTTCAAGACAGGCTGGAAGGCGACCATCGCGAGTGCGGTGGAGGCAGAATGTGCATTTTTCCATCACTCCTTGAGGGCGAATCCGATTGCTGAGATAGCTCTGATCTGGGTTAATTTCTTCGGCTGCAATTTCGGGTTTTGCCCAGTTGAATCGGCGAGCGTGGTAGGGGCAGGCGGCTTCGCAGTAGCGGCATCCGATACACCAGTTGTAGTCGACAACGACAATGTTGTCTTCTTCCTGCCAAGTCGCTTCAACGGGGCAAACATGCACGCACGGTGGGTTTGAGCAATGTTGGCACTGGACCGGCATGTAAAATTTATCGGGCTGAGGCACGGGGTGGTTGTAGTCGGCGGTGCCGTGTTCCATATCCATGGACCCTTTACTCATTTCTAGCACTCGAATGTAGGAGTTGCCAGATGGTCGATCGTGGTTGTTTTCAATATGACACGCTTCAGCGCAACGGCGACAACCAATGCAAATGCTGAGGTTGAGCGCATAGCCAAATTTAACGCCTTTCTGGGGGCGAACGTCTCGAATGTGGACATCTGCTCCGTAGTTTTCTTTGGTTTCTTTCTCCAAGCGAACCATGATCTCAGCGAGTTGATCTTTGGTGAGTTCTCGGTAGTGCTTTTGTAAAAATTCATCAGCAGAGATGTTTTTTCCCCATTCGGTGAGTGGAGCCATCCCTTTAGCAAAGGCTGCGATGCCGAGTGTGGCGCCAGCACCTTTGAGTAGATTGCGCCGGCTTAGAAGGCCTTCGCTTTCAGAAGTGGACTGGCAATTGCAAGGTTCTTTTGGAGTGTCGCTCATTTTAAAATAGTGCTAAGAGTGGTTAATGATGCGCTGGGGTTGCGTGGTCTTTGCCATGGGGCGTTGTTGCGTTCGATCCAGTAGTTCCCGCGCGGGTTTTTGGTGGAAAAACGGGCATGACTTTAGGGTAGGCTGGGTGGTGTGGATCGTGGCAATCGATACAGTTGTTGCGGGTGCGAGGCCCTCTGGAGAGATCCCAGTATCCGTTCATGCCTCCGTGGCTTCCATTTCTGTAATCGCGGTATTGTGGACCGTGACATTGGGCGCAAAGTTGCATGACGTTAGAAAATGATACGCTTGACCCGTCCGCTAAACGAAGCGTTTCGTGGTTGTCGGGGTTGTGACAACTGACGCACTTGAGAGATTTGTGACGGAAGGAAATCTTTTGGTGAAAGTTTTTGAGTTGGCTGGCGTCTTCCGTGAGCATGTTTGTTTTTTGCGTGTCGTGGCAATTGTTGCAGCGGATCATGACGGGCTTTCCGAGGTGGTCTACCTTTCCCGAGTCCACCATGGGCATTTTTAATGGCTTCCGAATGTTGACGGGGTATTGTTTTCCTGTGTTGCTCCATGTTTCGAGGTCGTCTCTGTCAGAAATGACCTGTTGGTGCATATAGCTGACAACGATGGCAGCTAATAATGTTGCGATGATCAGTAGCGTGATAACTACGATGGTTCTACCCGTTTTTGATTGCTCTTGCATGGCGCGCTAGTTAAGAGGAGGAAATTCTTGAATATTTGTATGCTGAATAAAAAGTGAGATTTGGCAATAAATAAAAAAAGATTTTTTTGTCTTGAAAACGGGTGTTTTTTGTTGATTGTGTAACGTAACTCAACCGATTACTTTTTAAGATGCCTGTTAATGGACTTTTGCTGACCCTCGCGGAGGATGAAAAACACGTCAATGACGCTTTGTTAGCTATCGGTGCGCGCTCGGATATCGAGTTGGGGGAACGGACGGGGCGGTGGCAACCTGTCGTGGTGGAAACCAAAGATACGGGCGGGTCGCATGACGTGCACGAATGGTTGCAGGCTCTACCAGGGGTGTTGCTTGTGGACGTGATTTTTACCAGTGTGGGGGATACTTCGGAAGCAGATGCTAACTTCAACGAGGATCGAGAAAAACAAGCGCATCTTCAGGAACAACTACAACAGGCGGGAAAACTTTAACTATTAACATCTAACTCAAACTAAGAATAATGAATACTATGGAACGGCGTGATTTTTTAAAATTGGCAGCTATGACGGCGGCAACAGCGGCCGCGCAGGCAAGAGCTGGGGTGGAGCGAACCGCTCTTTATACCGATAGTCATGGGATGCGATGGGATAAAGCGCCGTGTCGATTCTGTGGAACGGGGTGCCACGTGAAAGTTGGTGTTAAAAATGGTAAAGTCGTGGCGATTGCTGGCGCTGAAGATGCTGAAGTGAATAAGGGACTTCTCTGTGTGAAGGGATACCACGTAGGAGGAATTCTTTACGGGAAAGACCGCTTAACGAAACCTATGCTTCGGAATGCTGCGGGTAAACTGGAGCCTATCGAGTGGGATCAAGCGATCGAAATTATCGCCAAGCGTATTTACGACAAACCCAAAGAATTTGCGTTTTACGGATCTGGTCAGTGGACCATTCCTGAGGGGTATGCCGCTCAGAAATTCATGAAGGGGGGGCTCTCCAACAACCATATCGAGCCCAATGCCCGTCTGTGTATGGCGTCGGCTGTGACGGGGTTTGTTTCTACTTATGGTGTGGATGAACCTGCGGGATGTTATGATGATTTAGATAATGCCGACGTTGTTATTCTTTGGGGAAACAACCCCGCTGAGATGCACCCTGTGCTGTTTTCTCGTATTATTGACCGTCGGGCAAAAGGTGAAAAAGTAACACTGATCGATATCGGCACACGTCGGACGCGTTCTACAGAGTTTGCGGATCATTATTTAAATTTCCGACCAATGTCTGATTTGGCGATTTGTAACTGCATTTCAAACTACCTGATCGAGCATGATAAATACGATAAGGAGTTTGTTAAAAACTACTGTAATTTCCGAATTGATAAGGATGAAAAGACACGTGATTTGTTTGGTAAGGCGAGCACGTTTGATGAGTTTAAATCGAAGGTTTCCGAATACACGTTGGAAAAAACAAGTGAGATTTCGGGCGTGCCAGTTGAAAAATTAAAAATCCTCTGCGAAACATTTTGCGATCCTAAACTTCGGATTACATCGCTCTGGTGTATGGGCGTTAACCAGCACTTCCGAGGCACCGCGATGAATCGTCTCATCCACGGTATTCACTTGCTTTCTGGCCACTTCGGTAAGCCAGGCGATGCTCCAACAAGTTTGACGGGACAACCATCCGCTTGCGGAACGGCTCGGGAAGTTGGAACTTTGTGTCATGCTCTTCCCGGAGGCATGATTGTCAAAAAAGAAAAACATCGCGAGATCTGTGAAAAAGCTTGGAACGTAGAAAAGGGAAGGATCAGTCCTAAGCCTGGCCACCACACGGTAGAATTGTTTGAGAAGTTCTGCACACCAGCAGAAAAAGGGGGCGATATTTCAACCGTGTTTGTTCAGGTGACAAACCCAGGTCAAACACTGCCCAACCTCTATAAAATTTTCGAAGCAAAGAAAAACCTGAAAGATAAGTTCCTCATCGTTTCGGAGGTTTATCCTACAGCCACTTGCGAGATCGCGGATCTCGTGTTGCCTGCCGCTCTTTGGGTAGAGAAAAACGGAGTGTTTGGAAACTCTGAGCGTCGCACGCAGCAATGGTTTAAGCAGGTGATGCCTCCTGGAGAAGCTCGTGATGATTGCTGGCAAACGATTGCTGTCGCTAGAAAACTTTACGATATGGGCTTCCCTGGAATGAAAGATAAAGATGGCAATTTCCTCTTCACGTTTAAGGACGATAACGGAAATGAAGTGCCTGTTTGGGAGTATGAACATTACTACGACATCAATGTGGATCGGGCACTATTTGAAGAATATCGCCCACTAACTCATGTGAAACACAAACATGTTGCTCCATACGATGTGTTGGTAAATGCGCACGGAATGCGTTGGCCTGTTGTAGAAACGAAAAAAGGTCAATGGAAAGAGACTCATTTCCGCTTTGTCGAAGGATACGATCCCTTTGTTCCTAAGGGGAAAAAGGTGCAATTTTACCATTCGGTAACGAAAGACGACAAGGCCCTGATTTGGTTCTGTCCTTACGAACATGCTCAGGAAGAGCCAACGAAAGACTATCCATTCTGGTTGTGCACGGGACGTGTGCTTGAACATTGGCATACAGGCACGATGACGATGCGGGTGAAGCAACTCCGCAACGCAATGCCTAAAGCGTATGTTGAGCTGAACCCTGAAGACGCTGCTGAAAAGGGAATCGCTAATGGAGATCTTGTTAAATTGACCACTGCGCGAGGCGAACTCATTTTGCCCGCTTGGGTGAACGGTCGGGGACGTCCTCCTCGAGGATCGGTCTTTGTTCCTTTCTTTGACGAAACAAAACGAATTAACCACCTTACGCTCGACTCTTATTGTCCTGTTTCCAAACAGCCCGACTACAAGAAGTGCGCAACGAAGGTTGAAAAATACGATCCTAAGGAGAAAAAGCAGTTACCTTAATAAAAAACGATCTGAGTTTGATCTACCGCTAGAGCCGCTGAAAGGTGGCTAAATGAATAAAAAACTACTCCAATAATCATGGCTTCCCCTGAGAATGAAAATACAACCGTATCGCATGGCGGTATTTTAACTATTGTTCTGATTGCTGTCGTTATCGTGTCGGTCTCTGGTTTATTTATGGGGATGCGGCAAAATAGCCACAACGAGGAAACGAGGCAAAGTCCTTGGATGCCAGGGCCTGAGGCGCAGCCTTCGGAGCAAAAGGTGTTTCCTGTGGCTCCTAAATACGCCGACATTCCTCACACCAAGTGGAAGGCCAACAAATCTTGGCATAACAGCTTAGCGGATTTACCTCATGCTAAAGCAAACTACACAGAGCAAAAGCCATTAACTCCGGAAGAACGTCAAAAAATTCTCGCCAAGCGGGCTTCGCTCAGAGCGTATGATGGCGCGCCTCCTATGATTCCGCACGCAATTAACTTTCAAGATGTGGATTCGTGTTCTGCATGCCATGCGCCAGATTCGGATGTGTTGATTGCTGGGCGTCGTCCTCCCGTGATGAGTCACCCAATGATGACGAACTGCATACAGTGTCACGCTCCGAATGATGGATTAAAAATGCTTCAGCACTCGGGCACCGTTGGGCTGGTTGTTGATAGTTCATTTTCTGGAAATGCTCGAATGGGGCGGGGAACGCGTGCTTACGATGGAGCCCCTCCAACGATTCCTCACCGTGTTTCCATGCGCCAGAATTGCATGGCGTGCCACGGGCCTGGAATGGCAGATGCGATAACAACACCACACCCTATGCGTCAGAACTGCATGCAGTGTCACGCGCAAGATGCTGATTTTGACAACCGCGAGATGCTTGCTGAGCCGTTGGCACCGTGGGAGAAAGCAAAGCGTTAACTTATTTTAGAAAAATAAGATGCCTGATACGTCAAAGCCCATATCGAGGCGCGGATTATTTCGCGCTTTGATTCAGCCGTTTTCTCAGCATCTGGAAGCCGTTAAATCTTCGACTCAAGAGGGGGATTCTGATGACGTGACAGATGCTGTCGATCCTGATGCGCCTCAAATAGCGGTGATTCAGGGTAGGTTTTGTTTGGCATATCAAGGTGGGATGTGTTTTACTTGTTCAGAGCAATGCCCCGAACCTGGAGCGATTACAACCCAACAAGGGATACCGACGGTGCACCTTGATGTCTGCACGGGATGTGGCATTTGCCATGACCTTTGCCCAGCGCCACGCAACGCTATTTTGATGATAGAACGTAAGCCTGAACATGGAAAGGCTCCCTAATCCCAACGTGCTCACCAACGGTAAGTGGGCAGCGATTTATAACGATGTCCGAAGAATCTGAAGAACTAAAGTTGCCGCCCCTCCAGCAGTCTGCACTGGATCCCGATACGCTTGCGCAGCTTTTTGTTGATTTGGAGACTTGCACGGAGATCTTAGAAATCATTCCAAAGGCGATGGCGCAGGGGTATGTTCCGGAGTCGTCTGCCCTTGGTTTGCAGGAGGCAAAACAGATGCTTTTAACGGGAGCAATTCGAGGTTTACAAATTCGTTATCGATATGAAGGTTGTCAGTGGTGGGATACTCTGCTACCCGATGCCGTGAGCGGGGGATTTAGAATTGTCCGCATCCAGCACGATTTTGCTTAAAGTCTCTCATTTTTATGTCCGCTTCTGATCCATTACCTATTGATTCTCTTTTTCGCCCGTTGCGCGATATGAGGATTTCTGTGACGGATCGGTGTAATTTTCGTTGTCGTTATTGTATGCCAGCGGAAGTGTTTGGAGAAAATTATCAATTTCTTCCAAAGCCTGAGATTTTAACATTGGAGGAAATTGCAAAATTGGCCTCGGTGTTTTGTAAGTTGGGAGTGGAAAAACTACGACTGACCGGTGGCGAGCCGTTGCTCAGGCGCGGGATGCCAGAGTTAGTGGAAATGCTATCCGCGATCCCGGGTGAGCGCGATCTCGCGATGACAACCAATGGAACGATTCTTCCTCGTTATGCCAAAAAACTTAAAGCGGCAGGGTTGCAACGGGTGACGGTTTCGCTCGATGCTGTAGATCCCAAAGTTTTTTCTTACATGAATGGGGTGGGCGCAACGCCTGAGCGGGTGATTGAGGGGATTGATGCGGCGTTGGAATATGGATTAGGCGTTAAAGTGAACAGCGTGATCCAAAAAGGAGTCAATGAAAACCAAGTGCTACCGCTTGCAGAGTTTGCCCGAGAAAAGGGGGTTACGCTTCGTTTTATTGAGTTCATGGATACGGGAAATACCAATGGATGGAAACTCGATCAGATGGTGCCCTACACCGAGATGATTCAGGAACTGCATCAGCATTTTCCGCTCGAACCTCTCGAGCCTGCACACGTGGGAGAAACGGCTCGTCGGTTTCGGTATAAAGATTTTCCCGATCAAGAAGTTGGTTTTATCACATCGGTGAGTAATCCATTTTGTGCAGATTGTAACCGTATCCGCCTCTCTGCCGATGGTCATCTTTACACCTGTCTGTTTGCTTCGACTGGGCATGATATCAAATCGCTTCTCCGCTCTGGGGCCTCTGATGCGGAGATGATCGCCATGATTTACAAAGTGTGGGCTGTTCGCGATGATCGGTATTCAGAAATTCGCACAGAAATAGGAGACACGCATATTAAGCCAGAGATGTCGTATATCGGAGGATAGGCGTGCTTTGTATTTTTTTGCTTAATTTGGCATGATTCGAGAAACGCGCTTGCTTGTGCGAGATCGCTCATCTACT